>JAFDAW010000180.1 GCA_019313605.1 Deltaproteobacteria bacterium | reverse complement strand
CGTCTCATCCACGTCCATCACGTCGAAGGTGTCCGAGCTGAGAATCGCAACCGGGAGATCGCCTTCGAGGGACGGATTGATGGAGTTGGGATCGCTGCCGGGTTTGATGTCGATCGCCGCCGCGATCACGAGAGCAGAGAGCGCATTGAACAGGTTGACGCGTCCATGACCATAGAAATTATCCCGCCCAGGCGTGTCCTGGTCAGGCGGTCCCACCTGATCTTCCGCGGTCGTGGTCAGAATATTCCGGATGTCGCTGTGGGATAAGGTGGGGTCGACCGACAACAGAAGGGTCGCGATCCCGGCGACGATTGGCGTTGCAGCCGAGCAGCCCGTGAAGGGCCTGGAGGTGTCCGCGGCGCTGTTCCAGCGGACGGTTCTGACTGCAACGCCAGGCGCCAACACGTCGAGGGCATACCCCGTCCCTGAGAATGAGGCTCTGACATCGTCGCGGTCGCTGGCCCCCACTGAAATGGTGAGGGGTGAGGCGCCGGGGAAGGAGATGTCAGCGTCCCCGAAACCACCATTGCCAGCACACGCGATGAGGATCGAACCGGCGTTTCGCGCGTTTTGAAGGGCTGACACAAGTCCGGACGTGGGGGGATAGCCGATGAGGCTCATACTGATGACGTCCACGCCGGCCGCGAAGTTCAGACCCCGGATCAAATTGAAGGTCGACCCGCGATTTGCTTGGTTCAGGACCTTCACCGGAAGGATGCTGCAGTAGTGGTCTACGCCGGCCACACTGAAAGCATTGTCCGCGTTGGCCGCAAGGAGACCCGTGACCTCAGATCCGTGGCCTTGGTCGTCCTCAGGATCCGAATCGTTGTTCACGAAGTCGAATCCCGGGAGGAGCCTGCCCGCGAATTCTGGATGGTCGCTGTCAATCCCCGTATCGAGGACGGCCACCGTCACCGACGAGTCGCCGCGGGTGATGTCCCAGGCGGGAACCGACTCGATGTCCGCTCCCAGGGTGCCTAACAATCCACCCCTGTTCTCGTGGTGCCACTGGCTGCCGAAGCGCGAGTCGTTCGGAACGAAGCCACCTTCCCCGAGGTAGTTGGGGTCGGCGAACTCGATGTCGTCCTGCGCTTCGAGTTGGGCCGCCATATCGAAAACGGGAATACCTGGATCGAAGGAGACGAGGATGAGTCCCATCTCCTCCACGGCGCCATTCCGGACGCAGCCGTTTTGGGCCAGCATCGCGTCCAGCTGCGCCAAATCCGCACCCTCGGCCATCTTGGCGATCAGCTCGCCCGGGGCGTGGGGTAATTCCTGGGCCGAAGCGGACGTTGTGAGAAGTATCAGACCAATCGAGGCAAGTAGACGAGCGAACATTGCCATAGACATCTCCTCTTCGTTGGACGCCAAGCGGATTCCTCACGCGTGCACTTACCAAGCAAGCCGCCTTCGATGCTTGACCTTTTCTTGACTCGTACTTGACTGCTCCCCTTTCTTTTCGACGCCGCATTATGTCAGTGCGGGGACTATTGTGGGGACTTTTTTCAACGAGGCATAACGGGGCGCATCACGCGATACCGTAACCCCGTGAAATCCTTCTATTTCGGACCTTTACGTTTTCGGGCGAGCGGGTTCGAGTCCCGTTGGGGACGCCGCCAGGCTGACGATGGCGCGGCGGCGGCGGCCTAGCGACCAGCCCTACACCCCGCATCTTCGCCAGCGCGAGAACCATCGCGGCGCCCGACGCAAGGCTTGCCAAGGAGCTAGGTTCGCCACCACCCCCAACACACGAGATCCACCCCTCATCGCTCAACCTCAAGCTCTAGCTGCTTCTCTTGTTCGGCTCTTCGCCCCCGAACTCCTGCGATCTCCTCGGTGAGTTGCGCTCGAATTCGTTCTAGTTCTTCTTTCTTTTCTTCCAGCACGGTGTTCCTAACATGGCATCGCCAGCGTGCGCCGGGAAGGAGAGCGTGGGCGGCACCTTCAGCAAACTGTTTCGCAATTGCGGCTGCATTATCAATCGGAAAGGCGCGCATCAGCCCGACGAGCCACCGAATCTCGACTCTCTTATCACCAAGCGAGGTGAAGTTTCGCGTAAAAGGTATGATGCCGTCTCCCGGTTCGAGTTGAGCCTCCATACTAAAGCTCCAAAATGCCGACTCGCGGCTGGCCTGACTCGCAAGACTGTGAACGCTCCAATGACTAAACTCGTTCTCCTGAGCGATTACGAAGCCAACTTGGGCTAGCTCCTCCTTAAGCAAATCCCTGAACGGAATTTGATAATGTTCACTCGTTTGATCTGGAGGCTGCAAAGCCACGCGTAGGTATGGGCAATCCGAATTGAGTATTGCGGGTGGGTCTCCCCCTGTATTAAGGCGGTGTATAAATTCGCCTCCCCCACCTGTAGCGAGTCGGTGGCGTAGATTCGCACGAACAGAGGGCGGAGATTTCTCTAGGATGCAATCGACATATTGGTCGCCACCTCTGGAAGAGGGGCCAAAGAGGGCTTGATGAGCCCTCACTGTGCATTCAAGAACTGCTGTCGCCTCTTCCGATCCATAAGCGGCGGTGACTGGAACCGTAAGCGGAATTAGGAGAATGATCGTCCGAATCCACATATTAGAAGTCCGATAAGGAACCACTCACCGCGAGTCCAAGCGCTAGGCCCACGTCGGTATCCTTTTTACAGCGGTGGCGGGCGTGACGGGGCGTATCTTAGTCCCAATCACAATCATCACCATCACCCAAATCCCAGAATTCCTTCCCCCAACTGATCTTTCCGCAATATTTGCAGCGGCCCTGCTCAAGGTCGCGGAACGGCCATCTGCGCTTCTGGTCGCGTCCACCCGTCAGCTCGAAAGTCCACCTACGACCGCACGCTCGACAGCGGCGCATGAGCTCCCAGTACGGGAAGCTGGCTAACAAGGCAAAAAGAAGCATGATGATCATCGTACGGTTTTCGTAAAGCCAATCCACGTCGCTAGTTCCTCACTGAGCGAGCCCGACACCCCGCAGCTTCGCCAGCGCGAGCACCATCAGCAGCGCAACGCGCGACGCCCAAGCAACATAAGCATCGACAGACCAAAGAAGAGAGCCAAGAACAGATCCGGCTCCGACACCACCCGAATATCCGCCTCGTTCACCTGCGCCGACAGCCGCCGCCACGGGCCGTGAGCTTGATTCAGGGTTCGGGAGCTAGGTTATGGCCGGCTCCGTGGTCGAGCGTGTCGGTCATAAATTCGGTCAACCCAAACTTAGCTGACGGCGAGCAGTCATCAGTCGTCCTGGGACGTGCTGCCGCCGCTGTCGCCGATCAGTACCCAGCGATTACCCTGCTTTTTCAGGATGTCGGTCCAGCGGCCCCGGGTCGTTTTCTCCTCGTCCTTCGCGTTCTTCTGGAGGCCCGTGAAGTAGTAGTGGACGAATGCCACATCCCCGTGGATCGCGATCCCGACCGGCTTGAGCGTCCGCAAGACCATCTGATTCGTCTTGAAATCGTGCGCGGTCCACTTGCGAACGTCGGCCTTGGTTCCGGGCATAGCGGAGCTGGTCGACCAGCCAAGGTAATCGTCGGCGAAGTAGCTCATAAACCCGTCGAGATCCTCCTCGGCCCCTAGCTCCCAATAGGTCTCGACGCTCTTCCAGACCTCTTTCTGCGCCGCGGACCACTCCTGGGCGCTCGCAATCCCGACGGACATGAGCGCCACGGCGAGCGCGGCGAACAACGACACACCAATTCGCGTTCTCTTCCTGTTCATTGGAACCTCCAAAGCGGACAAGACGACTCGAAACGGAAACTCCCTAATAGATTTCGTCGACACCTTTTTACTCCTCCCTGTTCTAGCGGCCCCAAAATCAGGTTGTGACCCTCTCCGCTTTCGAAGGAACGACGTGGCCGCAGCCTCCTCCGATGTTCCGTCTGGCAATCCTCGATGCGAGCCTCCCTAGCCTTTTCCTCTAGTGGCACGACTTTCGCCTAAATAATCGAGAGCATTCACGTCGAACCAGAAGCCTTCGATCTCTTCGCCTACTCGAACCAGCGCAATTGCGACAACCATCGCGCGGATGATCAGGGACATTCCAAACACTCCCGAATCGTTCAAGCGCTACACAACATCCTCTTCTTCGCTCTCCTATTTTGCAAGACAAATTCCGCAAAATAGACACATCTAAACTATTGTCTTTCAATTCAATGTGTTACGTATCGTTGCGACGCATCGCAAACCAATAAGCGTCGCTTAACCGATTCAAGGTGGGGCGATTTCCCCCGCCCTGCGCAACAGAGCGCGGCTCTCAAAGCGAGAGTCAGAGGCGAGGAGAGGGTATGTGAGCGAAGCGGGTCTGTTGACGTTTCAGTGTCAAACGCTGCACCGTCGGCCGACCACTGCGAGCAACGCAATCCCCGCAACCAAAACCAGCACCAAACCCGGCTCCGGCACCACCCGAATATCCTGTGCGTTCTCAATATTCGTCTTCACTGATTTCATTGGGCTTTTCCGCCCTGCCCTCTTTCTCCATCCGCGGATGATACACCCGCTCGATCCCTAGATTCAGACTCGTTCTGGGCCGAAATATCGAGCAGTATCTAGCTTCCCATGCGCATCCTGGTCCGTTTTGCAGTGCTGCTCCTTCACTGCGCCCTTGCCTTCTTCCGAAGCCACGAGGAACAAGCAATCGTCGAGCTTGCGCTGCGCCAGCAGCTCGCGGTCTATGCCCAAGATCGGCCTCGGCAGAGGATTTCCCAGTTCGATCGTGCGTTCTGGGTCATGCTCTCTAGACTCTGGCCGCGTTGGAAGGATCAGCTTGTACTTGTTCGCCCGGAGACCGTCGTGCGATGGCATCGACAGGGCTTCCGCAAGTATTGGCGATCGATATCGACTCCCGGCCCCGGCCGTCCCCCTATCTCTAAGGAAGTACAAGAACTGATCGTTCGAATGGCCACCGAGAACCAATGGCGAGCGCGGAAGATCCAAGCCGAGCTGTCAAAGCTCGGCATCAAAGTGAGTCTGGCGACCGCCTCGCGCTACGTACCGAGGACAAAATCCGACCCGACCCAACAGCAACGATGGATGACATTCCTCAGGAATCACAAGGACGTGATCGCGGGAATGGACTTCTTCGTCGTTCCGACGGTTCGGTTTCGCTTACTGTACGTCTGGTTCGCGATCGATCACGGACGGCGACGAATTCTCCACTTCAACGTCACCAAGAATCCAACTGCGCGTTGGGTGATCCAGCAACTCCGCGAGACGTTCCCCGATGAACCAACTCATCGATACCTGATCTACGACAACGACGCGATTTTTTCGTCTGCAGTCACGAGTGCGATCAAGAGCTTCGAGATCAATCCAAAGCGGACCGCATTCCGGAGCCCATGGCAGAACGGGACGGCCGAGCGTGTTGTCGGTTCCGTACGTCGCGAACTTCTCGACCACGTGATCGTCTTGAACGAAGACCACTTAAGACGGCTACTCCGCGAATACGTCGACTACTACAACGCGGAGCGAATCCACACCTCGATTGGCGATGCACCGGTCAGTCGCCCCGTGGAATCTCGGCCCGCTCCTGGTGCGCGAGTTGTCGGTTTGCCGAGAGTCGGTGGCCTTCACCACCGATATGTCTGGCGCGAAGCCGCTTGACCAACGGCTTCCACGGCTGCGATCAGCTCATCAGACGTCGCGGATGAATTTTGAGAACAGACAGCCTTGGCGAAGCCTCGCACCTGATTGATCAGCTGTGTTCGAGCCCGGACAAAGCCATCTCTCGCCTGGATCAGGATGCGGTCACGCTGCGCCTGCTCTCCTCGGTGAACGATCGGCTTGAGGAGAGAAGGATCCACGCGGCCGATCCGTGCGAGGAGCTCGGCATC
>JAFDAW010000179.1 GCA_019313605.1 Deltaproteobacteria bacterium | reverse complement strand
GTTTCCAAGCGCGAAGAAGCCGAGTGGGTCGACCTCGCGCAGCCGATCGTCGATGCGCTGAAGAAGCACCTGGGTTCGGGTGAGCCCGCGCTCGGTCCGGGCTATCAACCGGCGGCTGCCGAAACGAGCGGCGCCCTCGTGCAGCGGATTTGCCAACTCCTCGATGACGAGATTCGGCCCGCTGTCGCGAGGGATGGCGGAGACATTCTTTTTGTGGGCTTTCGCGAGGGAGTCGTCGAACTCCAGATGCGTGGCGCCTGTAGTGGTTGCCCGAGTGCGACCGAGACTTTGAAGCTGGTCGTCGAATCGCGGCTCCGCGAAGAAATACCGGAGGTTCGCGAGGTGGTGGCCGTATAGAGCTGTGCTGGAGCAGAATCCGCTATGCGGCGAAGGGGCCTGTCGGTCCCGTCTCAGCTGAGTTCGATCAGGTGTTGAAGCGATCAGGTGTTAAAGGAGAGGACGGCGGCGATTTGATAGAGGACCAAGGCGAAAAACGGCGCGGCGGTGCGGATTTTCACTGGCGCGAGGCCCAGCAGAAGAGGCGGCGTCACTGGTCTCGGCGCGGCCTGGCGACGCTCGCGGGTTGTTTCGCGCTCGTCGCAGCCATTGTGATCGGCGTCGTCTGGAAGCTGCAGACTCCGGCTGAACCGAACGAGCAGCCCGTGGTCGCCGCGCGGGGCCCGGTCGCCAATGACCCGATCGCGAAACCACCGCGCCATCTCTTCGAACACCCACCCGTCACCGAGCAGGTCTTGAGTCTCGACATCGCTACCGATGAACTCGGTGCGGAACGCTTCGTCGAAACGATGCCCATCCTTCGCGGAACCGGGGGCCAGATCGAGTCGCTCGAGGTCCGCTATACGTTCGATCCCGAACTCTCCCGCAATGTCTTCAAGATCCTGCGCAAGGGCAAAGTCGCGCTCGGTCACGTCATCGTGCTCGATCCCGACACCGGCCGGGTACTCTCATATGCGTCTACCGACGTCAGCCAGTTCCCACCGACCAAGATTTATCCCGCCGCCTCACTCGTGAAGGTCATCACCGCGGCGGCCGCGTTGGATCGCGATCCAAGCCTCGCGAAACTTCCGTGCCGCTACAGCGGCAGTCCCTACAAACTGACGCGCAAATCGATCGATCCGCCTCGCTCGGGCCACGAGGTCTCGCTCCAAAAAGCACTCGCGAGTTCCAACAACCAATGCTTCGCACAGTTGGCGGTTCACGCGGTGGGCGAAGAATCGCTGGTGGATGCAATCTCGCGCTTTGGTTGGCTGTCGGAGCCAGCCCCCGCTCATCCCGCAGGTACGGTGGATCCCGGTGAGGATCGCTACGACGTGGGGCGACTGGGTTGCGGACTCGCGGGCTCTCGGATCACACCGATGCACGCAGCCCAACTCGCAGCCACGCTTGCGCGCGGCGAGTTGGTGGCGCCCCATTGGATCGAGGGTGTGCACGATGCTGCCGGCCGCGAAATGCTGCTCCCCGCTAGCCCCGCCCCACGCCAGGTCATGACGCCGGAACTCGCCGACGAGCTTCGCGCGATGTTGATCGACACCACCCGCAAGGGAACGGCGCGGAGCGCGTTTCGCAAGCGCAATGGTAAGCCGCTGTTAGGCCCCGTCGAGGTAGCGGGCAAGACGGGGAGTCTGTCGGGCACGGATCCCAAGGGCCGCTACGAGTGGTTCGTGGGCATCGCGCCAGCTGACAATCCAGAAATTGCAGTAGCCGTGCTGCTGGTCCAGAGCGACCAGTGGTGGCGCAGTGCTTCGCAGATCGCCGCGGAGGTACTCCAGGGTGTCTTCTGCGAGGACCGCAAATGCCGCCCTGAGCTTGCGGCGCGTTGGGTCTCGACACCAACTACGACTGCGGCAGCTGCGAATGCGAAAGGCGCATCACTCAACTAACTGGCGAATCCGTTTCTACACGCGAAAGAAGACCACCGAATCGAGAGCCCTCTCGAAAGGGAGCGCCACTCGGATGCGGTGACGGGAACCAGGGGGACGTTGGTGACTATTCACCAACGCCTCCACCAACCCCGGTCAACTGGGCCCCCGCCAGTGGCATTTAGCGAGTGAACCGGAAAGGTCTGCGCGGGCAATCGGGCGACATGGGGTTCGAGCCCTATGGCCTCCCGTCACCGCACCCGCGCAACCAACCCCCGCAATAGAGTTCAGTCAAAAGCCTGACTCACGACGCGAAACAAGGGTGGTTTCGTTTCTAACTCGCGGGGTCGTTCGCGATTCGGCCTGCAATTTTCTTGCTGATCTCGCCGGTTTCGTAGAGCCATCGGATGGTGTCTTCGAGTGTTTCTGCGGTCGGGCGGAACTGGACGCCGAGTTGGTCGACGGTTGCGCGGTTGTCACACGGGGCGAAGCGGGTGACGAACACTGCTGCTTCGTGGGTGAGCGGGTAGTTGATGGGGACGATCCTCTTTGCGGCGTCGAGCAGTCGCCCGATGCCGCGCAGCAATGGGCCGGGGATCGCAAGGCGCAGTGCGCGCCGGTTCGTCAGTGTGTCGCAGAGGTTTGCGAATTCGGGCCAGCTCGTGAAGTGCCCTCCGGCCATGAAGCGCCGCGGCCCACGCCCGGGCTCGACGGCTGCGGCGATGACCTCCGCGAGGTCTCGCACGTCGATGATCGAGATACCGCTGGTGGTCATCGGCCAGCCAAAGCGGATCCCGTCGCGCAGACCTCTGGTGGGTTCTCCGGGCCCCGGATCGTCGGGCCCGAAGACGGCTGAGGGATAGATGGGGACGACCGGTGCGCCCCGCTCCTGCAGTTCGCGTGCGAAGCGCTCGCCCTCGATCTTGGAACGCCCGTAGCTGGTCTCCAGGCCGCGAACCGGATCGTCGACCGCGAAGTGCTCACCTGTGGGTGGGAATATTGCCGCGACGGTCGAGGTGTAGAGAATGGGGTCGAGGCCGAGTTCGCAACCGATGCCCAGGACATTGTGAGCGCCCTGCACGTTGGTGGCGCAGATTTTGCTATCGCCAAATAGTGTTGCGGCCGCGTGCAGGACGGCATCGCAGCCCATCAGCGCACTGCGGACGGCCTGGGCGTCGGCCATGTCCCCGACCACGTAATCGTCGAGCTGGATCCCGCGGGCTTCGAACACTCGTTGGATCTTGCTGGGATCCCGAACCAGCAGGCGCACCTGATGGCCACCGCGCAGGAGCGCGGCGACCGCGTGGGATCCCACGAACCCCGTTCCCCCTGTGACCAGTACCTTCACCGCAATCTCCGAGTTTCTGTCGGTCCCGCATGGTGTACTACAGTGCGCGGGAGGGTCTCCGGTTCGCGATCGTGCGTGCGGAGGCTTCGGGCGCAAAGTGAATTGATCGAGACGGTAGAGGACGGGTCGAGCACTGGCTTCCTTCTTTTCCACCTTTGTACCGCTCGCCGTGGCGCTGCTGCTGAGCCTGGCGGTCGGGCGGTTTGCCTCGGGTCACGGGATTCCCCGGGTCACCGTGTATCTGTTGGTGGGTTTGTTTCTCGGCCCCCACATCGGTCTGGCGTGGGCCGAGCCGGACGGGATCCTGGCGCAGTTCATGCTGGGCCCCGATACCGAGGTGCCGCTGCGCGTGCTGCAGGAGCTCGGCGTCGGCTTCATCCTGTTCAGCATCGGTGCGGCCTTCCGGTTTCCGATCTTCAGGGAGGTCGGCCCCCGGATCCTGGGTATTTCCGGGGCTGAGATCGGGCTCACTAGCGTGTTGGTGGGCGGCGCCGTCTACCTGGCGACCGGCGACTGGAGATTGGGTGTCATCGCGCCGGCGCTTGCGGTTGCGAGCGCGCCCAGCGCAACCCTCGTGACACTCCGCGAAGTCGAAGCCGAGGGCCCCACATCCCGCTGCCTGATGCTTTGCGTGGGACATAACAACCTCGTGGCATTGATCGCCTACCCGGTGCTGGCCAGCCTCGCTTTCGGCGTCGGCGGTGCGGGAGGCGCCACGCTTTCGGCACTGATCGCGCTGGCCGGTGGTGGCGCGATTGGCTTCGCCGCGGCGGTCTGGCTCGAGTCGATCACGGGGCGGCGCGAACTGGTGCTGCTCGGCATCCTCGTGGTGCTGGCAACACTCGGCATCGCGCACTGGGGTGAGGTCGGCGGAACCGGTTTGGGGATGCTGGCTTGCTTTGCGGCGGGCCTCGCGATTGCGAACGGATCCCCCCATTCCGACGAGTTGTTCCGCTACCTCGAGAACACCGTCTATCCCATCTACGTGCTCTTCTTTATCGCTGCGGGTCGCGATCTCCACCTCGATGCGATCGCGCAGGGAGGCCTGCTTGCAGTGCTGTTCATCGCGGCGCGGACAGCCGGCAAAATCTACGGCTCGCGCATCGGTATGCGATTGACGGGCTTGAGCGACTCGCTGCCGCGATCGCTGGGTTCGGGGTTGCTCTGTCAGGCCGGGATTGCGCTGGGGTTGGTGGCGAGCCTCGAGCAGATCGCGCCCACGGAGACCGCCCATCTGCGCCATGTCGTCGTGGCGTCGGTGGTCATCTTCGAACTGATCGGCCCATTTCTGGTGCGTCACGTAGTCGTGCGCGCGGGTGAGGTCACGCTCGCAAATCTCCTGCCTCACGCAGAAGCCAAGGGCACGGAGGCATTGCGCTGGGTGTACCTGGAGTTTCGGCGCAATCTCGGCTTGTTGAAAGACGATTCTGACAGCGATAACAAGACGACCGTCGAACACGCGATGCGGCGACGACCCCGCTTCGTGTCCGAATCACTTTCCTTCGAGCGTGTGCTCAAGGCTCTTGGAGAGACCGGTGCCGACCTGCTTCCGGTGATCGATCACGAGGCCTACTTCAAGGGCGTCATCTCCTACGAGGAAGTCAAGAACACCCTCTACGACCCCTTCCTTCGCGGGCTCGTCATCGCCGAGGATCTGACGAGCAGTGTCGACGACGCGTTGGATCCGGACGCTTCGCTCGCCAAGGCCCTCGAAGTTCTCGATCGCCATCGCGTCCAAAGCTGGCCCGTCGTCAAGGACCGCCAGCTCCTGGGGATCGTCCGCCGCACGGACATCTACGCAATGATGCGCCGCAGCTGAAGGGGCGCCTTCGCGCAGCGGGGCGTCAGGAAGATTTCGCGTAGAACTTTGCTGTTGAAGCTCGTTTCGATACCTGACGCTGCAACGAGTCGTCGGCCTATTTGTCAATGCCGATGATGTCGGCGAAATCAGCGTAGGTCCGCGTACGGCGCGCTTTGATTTCCTGCTCCGTTACCGGGAAGTCCGCGTAGTCAAATGTCACACCCGTCCCTTCGATGATGCGGTTCATGAAATTAAACAACGCCGCCACTTCGATCGCATCGAAAAGCGCGCGTTCCGACCACCCCGCGTCATAAACAGCCTGTGCATCCGCTGTTGTCAGTTTGGGCGGTAGGTCCTTCAGCTTGGCGATATATCGAAGGATCGGCTTCAGCTGGGGCTCTACATCCGCAGTCTCGAGGTCTGCGGTCAACGCATCGATGACGCTTTCATCAATGCCAAACGCGCGTGCATAGAGCTTGTGTGCGCCGAAGCAGAAATCGCAAGCGTTGAGCCCGGAAACAAAAGCGGCGATCAGCTCGCGCTCAGCGACCGTAAGCGGGCTTTCGCCGCGCAGGAGCGCATCATGGTAGGCGAGTAGCGGCTTGACGCGCTCCGGGAAAGCTCTGAATACGTCGGCGAGATGCGGGTTTTCGGGGAGCGACGGAAACAGCGCCATAGACCACACTCCCCGTTGAAATCCCCCGCAAGGGTAGCCTAGGAGCCTGACCCAAGACTGTCGCGCCGGCCGAACGCCGCTGCATCACCGCTGGCTGCGTTGCTCTCAATCGCCCTAGCGCTGCTAGGGCTCAATCGAGCGCCTTGCCAGC
>JAFDAW010000178.1 GCA_019313605.1 Deltaproteobacteria bacterium | reverse complement strand
CCGCGATTCGAATCAGAGGAGCCGAAGAGGCACTCGATCAGCGCAGGCTCGACGAGCGTTTCACTCGACCGTGACCTTCGCGTTCTCGATCATGACGCTGTACTGGTAGCCGCCGCCGAAGTCCTGGTCGGTTGCGACGATGCCGCGCACGACCACGGTGCTTCCAACCGCAGGGGTCTCCTCCGTGGTCACCGTGAGATCTTTCTCGCCGTCTGGACCGACCGTGCCGTCGGACAGGTGCAACCAGTTGCGCCCCATGATTCCAGCGTTCATCTTGGTGACCTTGCCGCGCACCGCGACCTCGCTGCCGGCGAGACTCGCCTTGCCTGCAAGGATCTCGGCGACGGTGTGGCCGCCCTCGACTCGCTCGATATCCGAAACCGAAAGATCTTCCGCAGCATCTCCGTCATCCGCTGCGCTCTCCGAACTCCCGCTCTTCGGTGACCACACTTGAATGATGGAGACAGATCAGACCGTTGCCCGTATCGATCTCGATGTAGGTGTACTCGCTGACGTCCATCGTCTGCGTGACCTTGCCGGAGATCTTCCCCTGAGGCGGCAGCGGAATGCTCTCGGATGTTTCGGGCGCGGACACCGCCTTGGTATTTTCGACGGCCGGCTCGGTAGCGCCGGCGCTCGGCGCCATCCAGAGCAGGGCGGTCAACAAAATAGTGTGAGGCTTTCGCACGGCGGGTCTCCTTGTTTCTTGCGGTGTGCTTCCGATCTCGGTCAAGCCCGCTAGGTCAGCGGGTCACGCCGTTCGCGTCTTCACGTTCCCATACCGAATCCAGGCCGCGGCGATGATGACGAGCTCGGTGAGGGTGTAGATCCCGACCCAGATCTGACCGCCTTCCGAGAAGCCGTAGGCGTGCATTCCGGCGGCGAGAATGAAGTTCACACCGTAGTAGGTCATGACGACAGCCAGGAATCCCAGGATCGCCGAGGCCGCCAGTCCGAAGTGGCGCAGCCAACCGGCGAAGCGGGCGTGAATGATCGCGAGATAGACGAAGAACGTGATGAGCGACCAGGTCTCCTTGGGATCCCAGCCCCAGTAGCGGCCCCAGCTCTCGTTGGCCCAGATGGCGCCGAAAATGATGCCGGCCGCCAGGAAGAGGACGCCCACCTGAAGCGTCTTGTAGAGGAGTTTCGAGATTGCGGTCAGCAGGTCGATCCGCTGTCTCTGGAAGACCAGCTCGATCACGAGCATCACGTGGCCTAACACCATCGCGATCGCGAAGGCCGAGTAGGACAGCATTATCGTCATCACATGGACGGAGAGCCAGTAGGTGTGCGCCAATACCGGTACCAGCGGGTTGATGGCTGGATCGATCGGCAGGTTTTCGGCGAACGCCAGACAAATGAATCCCATCAGGCCCGCCGCCAACGCCAGGAAGCGTTTGCGGTAGATGAATTCTGGGATCAGACCGATCGCGATCGCGCCCCATCCCATGAAGACCAGCGATTCGTACATGTTCGACACGGGTGCGCGATCGGCGATGACCCAGCGGATTCCGAGGCCGAGGCTATGGCAGATGAAGCCGGTCGTGATGAATGCCATGCCCGCCGCGTAGCCCCAGGGGCGTTCTGAGAAGCCAAAGAGCAGGATCGCGAGGAAGCCCACGAGATAGAACACCCAGGCTTTTCCGAACGCGTTGAAATCCTCATAGAAGAGTTCAAGTGCGAGCGCCGACTCGGATGGGTAGACGGACGGATTCAGGTTGCGCAGCGCGAGCGTGAGCGCCTGGGCTTCCCGGTTGAAGCCCGCCGCGTCTCCGCTCGTGTAGGCAGCCGCGAGCCGGCCGAAGCCCTCGCGAATGGCCATTGCACCAGGGCCCGCGGAAGCGTCGAGCTGCGCGGGCGTCGCCCAGCCTCCGGTCGAATCGACGATGGGGACGATCGTCAGCGCGTCGCCAGATGCAAACGCGGCCAGGCGCTGGAGCTTCCCGTACGCCTCGAGGACGTCCTTGTCCCGACGGGTCAGCTCCTGCTCCGCGTCTTGGCGCGCAAACGCCTTCTGGACCAGCGGCTGGAAGGCCTGATTGCCCAGGAGCGCATTGAACGAGAAACGCTTTTGATCGGAGGGGAGGCCTAGAGCCTTCTTCACTTCGAGGCCGTCGACTCGGATATAAGGGCGGTTGTTGAACTCACCCGGATTCAGCGAGTAGCCCCAGAGAATCTCGAGTGCGCTGTGCCCATCGAGGCTTTCTCTCCCGCTGACGGCCAGGCTGATTTCTTTCGCGTAGGTGACGAGCGGCTTGACGCGCCCATCGGCCACGATCGCCCAACCGCGCGTCCCGTCGACCGAAGGCGGCTGGCCAGCGGGCTGAGCCCACGCGTCCGGGGTGGCCGCAAAGCTGAACAGCATCGCGAAGAGCAGGGCGAGGTTACCCGCGCTGGCCCGGCGAGCCGGCGCTGCGCTCTTCTCCTGCGCCGCGTCGGCGGTGTCGTCGCTCGACTCGGTCTCTGCGGCGGGCGGCTTCGCGAGGGAGTGGAGCGGATTTTCTAGTTTGTGACTCACTCCGCGCAGCCCCCAGGCAATTCCCACGATGAGTAGCAGGAAGGAAGTGTAGACGATGGGCACGCCGGGGTCGTAGGCGACCGAGAAGATCGTGGCGTCCGGCCCCCCCGCCTCTCCGAGCTTGTAGCTGCTCTGGAAGAGGCGGAAGTCTGCGACGTCGAGGGGTTTATTCATCGAGACGACCGCGTCGTGGACCGGGAGGCCCGATGCGGTGGGATCGACCTCGACCCGGCTTCGGTACTCGGACGGCCTGGTGGAGCCCGGGTAATTGACCAGCTCGAACTCTTCGAGGGCGATGCTGAAGGGGACGTCGCGCATCTGCGGACCGAAGGCCGCCGCAAACGTGCCGCTCCCGTTCAGGTTCGTTTCGCGGAAGCTGCCCGTGTTCTTGAGCCACAGGGACTGTCGCGCGCCGTTCACAGAGGCTTCGAGCCGTACGTATTCTCCATCGCCCGCGCGGCCCGGGGACGCGGGCACGGCGCCGTGCTCGCTGCGCGCGTTCGCGACGAGGCGGTCCACGCGCAGGCGGTAACCGGCCAACGATACGCTCTGACCCAACGTCACGGGAATGGCCGGACTCACGCCGCCCGGGTTGCTGGCCTGGAGGTACAGCTCGCCGCCCGGCCCGAGAAGGACGCTGATTCGCGGCTTCGCCGGAAGTTTGGGAAGACCCAGCTGCACGGTCTCGACCAGGGGTTGCTTCGACCTGCGGCCGGTAACGGAGCTGAGTTCCGGCTGGCGGCCGAAGAGGGTATGGGTCTCACTCCCGTTCTCCGAGCGGATCTCCACGATCGCGGCCGGATTGGACGTTCCGTTGGCACCTTCCGTCGGCTTGCCGTCGACCACGAGAGCGTTCTCGAAGTACGTCTGAACGTGCGCAACGAGTTCGGGGCCGATCGAAACCTCTGCGCCGACTTTCGCCGGCAGTGGAATCTGGACCGCTTCAGAGCCATCCCGCGGTGTGATGCGCAGGGTCGCGCCGGCGCCAATGAGGGTTCGGCGGTCCGCGCTCGACTCCAACTGCCGGAAATCGATCTCGACCGAGGTCAGATCTCGGCGCCCAAAGTTCGGATCGCCGGCGATCAACCACTGCTGAAGTTGTCGCTCCCCACTGGTGACGGTGAGCTCGACGCCGGGAGGGTCCCCGGCGCTGCTTTCTCGGAGCTCGAACTGGGTCACTCCGTCGGGGATGTACTCGGCGATTCGGACGCCCGGCCCGTTTTCACCTTCCTCCCTCAAGACCCGCTTCGCGAGTGGGTCTTGCTTGGATAAAGGAAAGGTGACGTCGACGACTTCGCCGCCGGACGAGGGGGTCCACCGGACTTGAATCTGCGAGCCGTCGAGAAAAATGCGGCTCTCCTGGCTGCCCTCGTAGATGAACATCCGCCCCTCGAAACCGTAGGTCCGAGAAATCCACGCGCCGAGCAGCAGGATCACGATCGAAAAGTGGGTGAGCACGAAGGGCCATTGAGCCCGCTGGATCGGGATCCGATTGACCACGGCGATGATCAGATTGATGCCGATCAAGAACAGGAAGAGGTCGAACCACGCCGTCCCGTAGACCGCGTCAAAGGCGATTTCGCGGCTCCCGCGCGATTCGATGATGGTGCCGACCGTCATGATGACCGCGCCGCCCAGCAGCAGGAACGTCGTGAACTTGACCTTCCCCAGGAACTGGAGAAAGCGGATGAGGGGTGATTTGGGCGTGGTCATGGCGGTCCTTTCCAGGTTGTGGTTTCGCTGTTGATCATCCGGCAGATGGAGCCCCGTGGGTTCCGTACATCTCGCGCCAGCAGGCAGCAAGAATTCGGCCAAGGGTCACTCAGTCCTCAGTTTTATAGCCCGTTCTTTCGATTGGGGAGGATCGGATGGTATACCTCAACGGTTGAGGTATTCCCTCCCCAACCCCCCCAAAAAAAGAGGATGGAGCGCGTCCGCACGGCGCGCACCTAGCCTATGACTGAACGCATCCTGATTGCCGACGACGAGAAGCTCATCCGCTGGTCGCTGCGAAAGAACCTGCTTAGCGCTGGTTACGAAGTCCTCGAGGCGGAGGACGGTCAGCAGGCTCTGGAGATGGTCGAGGATGAAGGTGCCGACCTCCTGCTGCTGGACATTCGAATGCCGCATAAGACCGGGCTTGAAGTGCTCGCGCACATGGCGGAGCACAACCCCGAAATCCCGGTCGTCCTGATGACCGCCTTCAGTTCGGTGGAAGGGGCCGTGGACGCGATGAAACGGGGGGCATTCGACTACCTGATGAAGCCCTTCAACCACGACGAGGTACTGCTCGTGGTGCAAAAGGCGTTGCACGCCACGCGTCTTCAGCGAGAACTCGCGCTGCTGCAGCAGCAACATCAGATCGAGTTCGGAACCGAGGATTTCGTCGGTAAGAGCGAGAAGATGCGGGAGGTGTGTCGGCTCATCAACAAGATCGCGGCGAGTACGGCCACGACGGTTCTTGTTCTGGGCGAAAGCGGAACGGGCAAAGACCTGGCCGCCAAGGCGATTCATTATTCGAGCAATCGCGCGGACCAGCCGTTCGTGAACATCACGTGCTCGGCCCTCCCAGAGCAGCTGCTCGAGAGCGAACTGATGGGGCACGAGAAGGGGTCTTTCACGGGCGCACGCGAAAGGAAGCGCGGGCTGTTCGAAGTGGCGGACGGTGGCACTATATTCCTCGACGAGATCGGTGACATGGCAGCCGGGCTGCAGGCGAAGCTGCTGCGGATCCTCGAGGAAAAGAGCTTTCGGAGAGTAGGGGGGACCAAGGATCTCCAGGTCGACGTGCGCATTGTGGCCGCGACGAACCGCAACCTCGAACAGGCGGTCCGGGAGGGTGCCTTCCGGGAAGATCTCTATTACCGCCTGATGGTCATCCCGGTGGACATCCCGCCGCTTCGCGAGAGACTCGAGGACATCCCTCTGTTGATCACGCACTTCATCGATCGCTTCAATGTCGAATTTCGCAAGAAAACCCTCGGCCTCACTTCCGACGCGATGGAATGCTGCGAGCAGTACGGCTGGCCGGGCAATGTGCGCGAGCTTCGCAATGTGGTCGAGCGAGCGATGATTCTGGAGAACAAAGAATTTCTGGATCTAGAGGATCTTCCTCACGCGCTTCGCGCACCGTTCGAGAGTTTCGATGGCAGCGGATCGACCGGCCGTACTGGCACCGCCGCATTCGAGCTACCGGATGGCGGCTACGGGTTGCGAGAGATGGAACAGCAGATGGTGCGTCAGGCGCTCGAGAAGACGGAAGGAAACCAGAGCCGCGCGGCTGAGCTGCTCGACATTTCGCGCGATTCGCTGCGTTACAAGATGAGAAAGTTCGGCATGTTCTAGCCGGAAACGGCTGTTCGCTCTGAGGTGTCTTCTACGACGCCTGCCTTCGCGGGAAGGCTGAATACAAAGGTCGTCCCCTCGCCGGGTGTGCTGTGCACGCGGATCTCTCCGTCGTAGTTCTCGACTGCTCTTCGCACGAGTGAAAGACCGAGCCCGGTGCCGCGCGCCTTGGTGGTGAAGAACGGTTCGAAGATTTTGTCGCGGACTTCGGCATCCATGCCCGCGCCGTCGTCGTGAATCGAAATCTGAACGTTTCCACCGGAGTACTGCGTTCGCACCTCGATTATCCCCTCTTCGGAGACGGCCTGGAACGCATTCAGTACCAGGTTTTCGAGTGCGTGTTCGAGGTCTCGGGCGTCGACGTAGATCTCGGGAACCGCCGGGTCCAGCTCTAGAATGAGTTCGACTTTGGGATCGGCCTGACGCTGACCGATGGATGCGATCGCCTGCCTCAGGATC
>JAFDAW010000177.1 GCA_019313605.1 Deltaproteobacteria bacterium | reverse complement strand
ACCCGATTCGTCTGTGCCGCTGATGAAGTGATTGGGTTTGATTTCCCAGATCGTCACGCCCATCTCGAGCATGGGCTTGCGCGAAGGCGCGTAACCCGAATGAACCATCGGGTGGTTGGTCGCGGCGAGTGAATTGGTGACCACGGTGACGCGAATGCCGCGGTCGATGAAATCTTGAATGCCTTGGAGGGTTTTTTTATTGGGTACAAAATAGGGTGAGACGATGAACAGCTCTTCCTTCGCTGTTTTTAGAGAGGCGACCAGCGGGGTTCGAATCGACGCAGCTTTGTCAGCCAGTTCATCGGTTCGGGCCTTCTCCGGATCGTCGTACACCAATTCCCAGGGCGCCCAGGTGAAATCGTATCGATCGATCGCGATCACGTCATCGATGTTTTCGACCAGGGCCTCGGCATACGGCGTAGACCGAACTTCCTCTTTGGCCAGCCCGATGCGTTCGTGGGCCCATGCGAGTTCAGCCTCGGGGTCTTCGGGCGGGTCGATGACCGAGGTTGCCGGCATGGCCAGTTCATCGTTCCAGTAGCGGTCGAACATGTGCGAGACATCCTGCACGATTGGGCCGAAGCCGACGACATCGAGGTCGCCGAAGTTCATATCCTCTCGAGCCGAGAAGTATTCGGCGCCGATGTTTCGACCGCCGATGATCGTGATCTGGTTGTCCACCGTGAAAGACTTGTTGTGCATGCGGCGATTCACCCGTTTGAACCCGGTCAGGCCGTCCAGAATCCGCCAGTTGCGACGCACGAATGGGTTGAAGAGTCGAACCTCTACATTCGGATGGGCGTTCAGCGCCGCGATGCCCCGATCGGTTCCGCCGGTGAGGACATCATCCAACAGCAGGCGAACGCGTACCCCCCGGTCCGCGGCGGAGAGCAACGCGCTGAGGAAGAGCACGCTCGTGACGTCGTTGCTGATCAAGTAGTACTGAGCGTCGATGCTGCGCTCGGCACGCGCGGACAAATAGATTCGCGTCGCGAGCGCGTCGATGCCGTCACTCTGGAGTAAAAACGCCGATTCGCCGGGGTGACCCACGGTCAGGCGCGCGGACGTCTTGCCCATCCGCGTATCACCTGTATCCGTAAACGCCCTCGACTCGGGCTTGGGCGCATGGAAGTCAGGCGTCGCACAAGCGCTCGTAAGCGCGACCAGAACGACCCAGATGAAATGTTTCTTCACGCGAAAAGACTCCTCGAGCGATTGGGCGGCTGAAGTGCGAGTGCAGTGTAAAACAGGCTGGTGATTCGAACACCTCGCAGCTGGGCGTCTCGTCGCTCGCCGCGGGACGCGATCGGTCCAGCGGGAAACGGCTAGCCCTGTTTCGATTGCCTGGCGAGAATCAGCTCGGTCAACTCTGCGACACTCTCGTTGCGGATCGCGGCGACCTTGATGATGTCGCGGTCCGGGCCCAGAGCCTCGCGACACTGGGCGAACAGGGTATCTGCATCGGGGCGATCCGCTTTGTTGATCACGACGATGTCTGCGAGCTCGATCACGCCAGCTTTCTCCACCTGAAGTTCGTCGCCGGCACCGGGCATCAGCAGCAGCAGGCTCACGTCGGTTAGCCGGCAGATTTCGTAATCCGCCTGTCCCGCGCCGACGGTTTCGACGATTTCCACATCGAACTCGCGTTCATCGAGGCAGCGGAGCATCGCGGGGACCGCCCTGGATAACACGCCCGGCTGATCCCGGGTGGCCACCGAGCGCACGAACAGGTCGGGATCCTCAGCGCTCTCGCGCATGCGCGCGCGATCGCCGAGCAGGGCCCCGCCCGTCACGGGGCTCGACGGGTCGACGGCGAGCACACCGACGCGCAGCTGTCGCGCGCGCAGCTCGGCGGTCAGCCGGTTGATCAGCGTGCTCTTGCCGACACCCGGCGCACCGGTCACACCCACCCAGAGTGCCCGGTGCTCCGACGCAGCCGTTTCCGGCTCGGCGCGCTCGGCCGCGGAGAGTTCCCGCGATAGATCGGCACGCCAATCGCGCGTCTCGCCGCTCGAGCTGTCGGCCGCGCGCTCTCGATGCGCTTGCGCGATCTTCGCGACTTCGGTCGTCATGCCGGCCAGCAGCGATTCGGGCGGAAACACCGCGGCGACTCCCTGCTCGAGCAGGTGCTTCGCGTCCTCCTCGGGGAGGATGCCGCCGACGACCAGCGGGATCGGCGCGCCCCCGCCTTCGCGCAGTCCCTCGAGCATCGGCACCACCAGCGTCATGTGAGCGGCGCTGAGCATGCTGACACCGACGACGTCTGCATCTTCATCGCGTGCCGCGCGGACGACGGATTCTGGGGTTTGCCAGAGGCCGGTGTAGATCACTTCCATGCCCGCGTCGCGCAGCGCGCGCGCAACGACCTTGATGCCGCGGTCGTGTCCGTCGAGGCCGACCTTGGCCAGCAGGATGCGCGAAGGTTGGGGATTCACCAGGAGACTCCTCCATCGAATCGACCGTAGACGTCGGCGAGCGCAGTGACCGCCTCGCCGACACTGCAGTGTGCCTTGGCGGCGTCGATCAGCGCGGGCATGACATTGTCGCCAGCGGCGGCCGTGCGGCGCAGCGTTTCGAGTGCCGCGCTGACTCCAGCTGCATCGCGCACTTCGCGCACCCGCGCGAGGGATTGGATCTGCTCGGTTTCGACGATCGGATCGATCTTGAGCGTCTCGATCGGCGTTCCCGCCTGCTCCTGGAAGGCGTTCACGCCCACCGTGATGTGTTGATTGCGATCCATCTCCTGGCTGTAGCGAAACGAGGCGTCGGCGATCTCGTGGCGGAAGAAGCCCGACTCGGTCGCAGCGAGCACGCCGCCGATCTGCTCGATGCGCTCGAAGTAGTCCCAGGCCTCGGCCTCGAGCTCGTTGGTCAGCGTTTCGATCGCGTAGCTGCCGCCGAGCGGGTCGACGGTGTTGGTCACACCGGTCTCGTGTGCGAGAACCTGTTGCGTGCGCAGCGCGAGGGTCGCGGCTTCCGCGGTGGGCAGCGCGAGGGTTTCGTCCATGCTGTTGGTGTGGAGCGACTGGCAGCCGCCGAGCACTGCGGCGAGCGCCTGGTAGGCGACGCGCACGACGTTGAGCATCGGCTGCACGCCCCACAGCGTGCAACCGGCAGTTTGCGCGTGAAACCGAAGCCACTGACTGCGCGCATCCTTTGCACCGAAGCGGTCGCGCATCAGCTTGGCCCACACCCGGCGCGCAGCGCGGTACTTGGCGATCTCTTCGAGAAAATCGTTGTGGCAGTTGAAGAAGAACGAGAGTCGCGGCGCGAAATCGTCGACCTTGCTGCCGGCTTCGATCGCGGCCTCGACGTAGGCCATCCCGTCGGCGAGCGTGAAGGCGAGCTCCTGTCCGGCGGTCGAGCCGGCCTCTCTAATGTGATAGCCGCTGATGCTGACCGGGTTGTATTGCGGCAGCTCTTTGGTTGCGAACTCGATGGTGTCGACGACGAGCTTGAGCGACGGCCGCGGCGGGTACACGTATTCGTTCTGGGCGTGGAACTCCTTGAGGATGTCGTTCTGGCAGGTCCCGCGCAGCCGGTCGCGCGGCACCCCCGTCTTGTCCGCGAGTGCCACGTAGAACGCGAGCAGCACGGCGGCCGGCGCGTTGATGGTCATCGAGATGCTGATCTCTCCAAGATCGATGCCCCGGAAGAGCCGTTCGAAGTCGGCAAGGGTATCGATCGCCACCCCGCAGCGGCCGACCTCTCCGCGCGAAAGCGGATCGTCGCTGTCCCGCCCCATCAGGGTGGGCAGATCGAAGGCGGTGCTCAGGCCCATCTGACCCTGCGCGAGCAGGTAGTGGAATCGCTCGTTGGTCTGCGCGGGCGTTCCGAAGCCCGCGAACTGGCGCATCGTCCAGAGCTGTTTGCGGTACATCTCGGGATGCGGACCGCGGGTAAACGGAAACTCACCGGGCTCACCGAGCGCGGCGTCGGGGTCGAAGCCCGCGAGATCTTCGGGGCCGTAGACTGCCTTGACGGGACGCCCCGAGATGGTCTGGGGGCTGTCGGCGTTCTCAGCGGTCGGCTTGACGGGTGTGGCAGCCACGATTGGCGCGCCTCCGGCGGGTCGGGAACGGCGTGCGATCCGAGCCCGCTTGCTGAGCCGAGCATACCCGCCTGAATCCGCGGCGCACCTGGCCGCCGCGCGGTTAGTCGCTCTCGGCCTCCGCGCGCCGGCGCAGCTCGATGCGCCGGATCTTGCCGCTCACGGTCTTGGGTAGGGCATCGAGGAATTCGATCACGCGCGGATACTTGTAGGGCGCGGTCGTGTCCTTCACGTGCTGCTGGAGTCGGAGCGCGAGCTCGGGGCCCGCATCCGCACCGTCGCGGACGACCACGTAGGCCTTCACGACCGATCCGCGATCGGCATCCGGCGCAGCCACCGCCGCGGCCTCGACCACATCGGGGTGTTCGACCAGCGCGCTCTCCACCTCGAATGGGCCGATTCGGTAGCCGGCCGAGATGATCAAATCATCGGAGCGCGCGACGAACCAGAAGTAGCCGTCTTCGTCGCGGTAGGCGCGGTCGCCGGTGATGTACCAGTCGCCGCGCCGGCACGCGCGGGTGGCGTCGTCGTCCTTCCAGTACTCGACGAACAGGCTCGGCGGATTTCCGTGCAGTGCGATGTCGCCGACTTCTCCGGGCGGGAGCACACTGCCGTCCTCGTCGATCACCTCGACGTGGTGCCCCGGCATCGGCAATCCCATCGAGCCCGGCCGAACCGGGGTGCCCGGGAAATTTCCCACGAGCAGGATCGTCTCCGTCTGGCCGTAGCCGTCGCGGATCGTCAGCCCGGTGGCTTCGTGCCAGCTGCGGATCACCTCGGGGTTGAGCGGCTCTCCGGCCGAGACGCATTCGCGCAGCTGGGGCAGCCTCAGCTGCGAAAGATCCTCCTTCACCAGCATTCGGAACTCGGTCGGCGGCGCGCAAAAGACCTGAGGCGCGACCTCCGCGAGTAGCTCGAGTTCGCGGGCCGCCTCGAAGCGGCCGTCGTAGAGGAAGACCTCGGCACCCGCGCACCAGGGTCCGAAGATCACACCGTAGGCGGCCTTGGCCCAGCCCGTGTCGCTGGTGGTCCAGAGCCGATCGCCTTCACGCAACCCGTGCCAGAACTGCCCGGTGTAGCGCTGTGCGCTCGTGTAGCCGTGGTTGTGGAGGACGGCCTTCGGGGGTCCGGTGGTTCCAGAGGTGTAGTAGACGAGCGCCGGATCCGAGGCGCGGGTCGGATGACCCGCAGAAGCGTCGTCGGGGAAAGCTTCGAGCGACGTCCGCAGGTCGAGCCATCGGGCGTCGACCGGGGGTGTGCCGCTGTTTCCGGTGCAGACGATGGTGTGCTTCACGCTCGGCATCTCGCCGCGCACGGCATCGACGGCCTGCGTCTGTTCGTCGATCGAAACGATCGCGACGGCTTCGCTGTGCTGCGCGCGGTAGGCGATGTCTTTCGACCGCAGGATCGTCGAACTCGGGATCGCGAGCGCGCCAGCCTTCAGTGTGCCGACCATGGCGATGTGCCACTCGGGGATCCGGGGCAGCATGATGATCACCGGCTGCCCGGGCTGGACGCCGAGCGAATGCAGCAGCTGCGCGAAACGGTTCGATTCGCGCGCGACGTCGGCAAAAGTCAGCCGGCGCTCGCCACCGCTCGCGCTTCGCCAGAACAGGGCGGGGCGATCCGGATCCACGGCCAGCCGGTCGACCACGTCGCGGCCGAAGTTGAACACCTCGGGCGCGTCCCAGTGGAAGCGATCCACACTGGCTGACCCCGCCAGATGCCTCCGATCCGGCGATTTCAGTTACGGCGACGGCACGAAAGTGTCCTTGCTCTGGGTGTCCTTCTTCGGGATGTTCATGCCCATCGGGACGGAATGTTGATCCGCCGTGAGCCAGAGCCCGAGTTGGGTTGCATAGTTTGGGCTGAACGGATTTTCCGACGGACCCCCCGGCATCACGTTCACACCGCTGATCTTGGGGGCGGATCTACCCGTCCTTCGGCTTGCGACCCCCTTTGGGCCTCCGACATAGCGCCGCACCGGGCCGCCACCGAAGCGGAACTCGTTCGTCCCATCTGCGGTCGCCGAGAAGCCCGACGCGTTCACCACATTGTAGCCGCCGTCACGTGACAGCCCCGGCAGGCCCGGGCCGAGGTCTTCGAAGCCAGCAGCGGGCGGGATCGAGAACTCGGGCACGAACGGATGGTCGAAGGTGATCCGGTGCAACTTGCCCCAGAGGTAGTCGTCCTGATTGGTGGAGTTGCCAAAGGCCGCCAGGAAGTCATTCGATGCCAGCGCATCCAACGCGGTTCTCAGCGCTGCGAGCAGGGTTGCATCCCGGCGATCCTCCGCGTTGCTGAGTGTTGCGGGCTCCGGAAAGAAGTTCACGCCCGAAACGCCCACCCCCGTGAAGGGCTCCTGCACCAGCAGATTGTCGAGCGCCTTCAGGCCGTCGCTCGATCCGACGCCCGGCGCACCGACCCTCGAGAGTGTTGCGCTGACGACAGCCTTGATGGCCTTTGCGCGCCACACGTTGTAGAGGGTCGCGGCAACCGCGGCCTGCTTCTCGGCTCTCTTGACGTTTTTGCTCCGCACACCTTTCTTGTCGCTGGCGTCATATCCCTCCGGAATACCCGTCGGAGTCGAGAAGTCCCAGGCCGCCAGCCGGTTCACTGCCTCGGCAATCTCGGGATCGGCTGCCAGTGCCGAGAGCTCCGCGGGTGCTCCGGGATCAGACGCGCTGGCGAAGGCCGCCAGCAGGAACGGCGTCATCAGCTCTGCGTCGAGCTGCTGGGTGTTGCCCTGTTGTATCTGGAGTTTCTTCCGGTTTACGTCCCCTGCAGCCACCGCGGCCTCGACGAGCCGAGTGATGCGGCCGGCCCGCATGCCGATCGCGTAGCCCGGGTTCAGGTAGTAGATCGCCGTGGGTTTGGAAGGCCGCGCCTGGTTCAGCGGGTTGTTGTCGAGTGTCGTCCCCGCCGGGTCGTTGTTGGCGTTCACGAAGAAGCCGTTGGCGGGATTGACGGTCTGCGGCATCTCGGAGAACGGAATGATGTCGAAGGGAATCGCCTGGCCCTGCGAATGGGCCGGATCGGGCACCCAATTGTTGGGTCCGGAACCGTCGCGAATGAAGTAGGGCGGCAGGCCGACCACCGTCCCGAGTTCCAGGTCCTTGCGCAGGGGGTTCTCCGCGCTGCTGAAGTAGGCGAGGTTCCCGTCGACGTCCGCGTAGGCCCAGTTCTGGGAGCCAACGTCGAAGTCTGCCAGGCCCTCGAGAAATTCGCTCAGGTTCTTGGCGCGATTCCAGGTCTGGAAAGCCCTCAGCTCGCGCGTGGCGTGGAATCCCGTGTATTGAAGCGTCAGGGCAGTGGTGACTCCCCCGTTCACGATGACACTGGGATCGTCGATGTCCAGAATCGGCCCGAAGCTCCGGAAGGGAACCGTTGCGATGGTCGATTGGTCGGGCGGGAGCGAAGCCACTACCAGGTTGTCGGGGATCGAATCTCCGATGACGTTGTACTGGTAGACGGGGAATTCGAGTTCAACCGCGTGGTGTACCCCCTCGCTCTCGATGCACACAAGGGCGCCGATGGCGATGCATTCGGGCAGGCCCACCTTCAGCGTATCGCTGAAGATGTCGCTCACGTCCATTGGATTCGTGGTGGCGCCCCAGGTTACCTTCTGGTTCTGCCCGAGGATCACGCTCGGTGCACCCGGGAAGCCGACCCCGCTGACGTCCATGTCGCCATCCACCGGATCGCCTCGCACGACGAGGTGCCACTCGTAGAAGGTCGACGGGATGTTCAAAGACAGGTGGGGGTCGTTGGCAATGATCGGGTGGCCGGCTTCGGTCTTGTCGGCCGCGATGCCCCACTCATTACTACCGATGAAGGTCTCCCTGCGGTTCATCGCTTCTTCGAGCAGCGCAACGCCGGTGAATTTCTCCTTGATGCGCTCTGCACCCGCAGCCGCTTTCGCAAGCTGTGTCTTTTCGGCCTTCTTGACCTTGGCGCTGATGAACGGAGTCGTGTTCGTGGCGTCGGGCACGGTGGAGGCCGGATCCATCGGCGCCGACCGGACTACGTCCTCGAAGAACATGGCCTGGCCATCGAAGCCGCCGGCGATACCCGCCTGAATGAATCCCTGAAGCTGAAGCGTGGGTCCGATGTCGATGTCGAGCGAGAGGCTCGCGGCGATGGCCTTCACGATTACCAGGCTGTCCACGATGTCCCAGGGTCGGGCCTGGGTCAGCTCCAACAGTCCGTACTCGATTGGCAGGGGGTTGCTCGCCAGGGACGCGTTGATCCCATCGGTGTAGGCCTGCAGGAAATCTCTCTCTCGCGCGGTGAGCACGGCGGCGGAACGCTCGGCAGCGCGCCGGAGACCGATCGTACGGTTCTGGATGTCACTCCCGAGCACACCGGATCCCAGCAACTCCGCCATGTCGCCACTTACCTGGCGACGTGTCAGGTCCATCTGAAAGAAGCGGTCCCGCGCATGGATGTATCCCTCAACCCGGGCCAGGTCAAAATCGTTCTGCGCAATGATGTGGGGCACGCCCTGGGTATCGAGCGTCACCTCGACGGGATCGATCAGGCCGGGCAGCGCGATTTCGCCCGCGATGGCGGACGGCGCTGGCGCGAACCAGATGATCAGCCCTAGAAGAAACGAAATTGCGATCGCCAGGTTGGGAGTTGTATGCACGTCATGCATGGAACGGCCTCCTAACAAGAGTGTGTCATGGGGTATGGATTGTTTTGGATCAAAAGAGACTGAAGTGAGATCTTGGCGGGTTCGAGAAGTCGTCGGTGGTTAAACCGAGGCCCCAGTGAGCGTATCAGCGTGCTCCGGATTGCCGTCATCGCGGAGACTCCTGCTCTATTTGAACGGGGCCCATTCTCCTCCCCATCAAGTGTTTTTGGCAAGAATTATTCGACTAGTGATGCGCACTAAATTAACCGGAGTAAACTCAGCGTGTTAGATTGGCTAACGGCGAGTCGGCAACGGGGTCCGCGGAGATTCCACCCAGCGAAGGAGCGTGGCGAGCGCACAATCCCGGCCCGTGGGGAAATAGCGGGGACGTTGTTGAATAGTTGAATCGGCAGTGATTACGACGGGCTGATCGACGGAGCGCGACATACGCACCGGTGGATCTCTACCGATCGGGAGAATTGACGATGGAAAAATCGGAATTGGTCTACCTGTCTGCTGCCGAGGCGCTGGCGATGTTCCGGGAGCGCGCGCTTTCACCGGTGGATCTGCTCGAAGCGCTGATCGAGCGCGCCGAACGCGTCGAGCCGACCATCAACGCGTTCGTGGACACCTACTTCGACGAGGCGCGCGAGCACGCGCGGGAAGCCGCCGCCCGTTACGCGGGCAACGGCCCGGTACCGCGACCGCTCGAAGGCATCCCGCTCGCGGTCAAGGACGACACCGCCATCGCGGGCAGGCGCACGACTTCCGGTTCCGTCTTCCTGCGCGATCACGTGGACGATCACAGCAACCCGTCCGTGGAGCGCCTGGTCGAAGCCGGCGCGATCATTCACGCGCGCACCGCGTGCCCAGAGTTTTGCTGGCCGTGGCTCTGCTACTCGCGGCTCCACGGCGTTACCCGCAACCCCTGGAATCCGAAGAACACCCCGGGCGGTTCCTCCGGTGGCTCGGCTGCCGCGATGGCTGCGGGCACCACCACCCTCGCAACCGGCACGGACAGCGGCGGCTCGATCCGCATGCCGTCGGCCATGTGCGGCACGGTCGGCTTCAAGCCCCCCTACGGGCGCAACCCCGAGTGCGCGCAGACCAGCTTCGACGTCTACAACCACATCGGACCGATGACGCGCAGTGTACGAGACAGCGCGTTGATGCAGAATGTGATGTCGGGCCAGCACCCCGCCGATCACGCCAGCGTGCGCGAGAGCGTCCAGATCCCCGAGACGTTGGACGGCATCGAGGGGCTGCGCATCGCCTACTCGTTCGATCTCGGCTTCCACCAGTTGGCTTCGGATGTCCGCCGCAACACCCAGAACGCTCTCGACGCGCTGCGCGAAACCGGCGCGCAGG
>JAFDAW010000176.1 GCA_019313605.1 Deltaproteobacteria bacterium | reverse complement strand
ATTGCCGTGATGATAATGAGGAGCTGCCACCCTTTTTCGAGAATCTTTGCCTCGATGTCTTCTCCCCCGTCCGCCTAACAGTAGAGTAAGTAGATTTGGTCTCATATTGTTGCCCGATTTTGTGTTGGTGGCAATGGATTTATTTTTAATCCGCGGGTTTAGGGGATTTTGGGGAGGTCGTACGAAATTTAATCGTGCGACCTGGGTCGGACGAAATGTGTTCGTGCGACCTGCGAAGACGAATAATATTCGTGCGACTTTGAGCGTTATTATTGAGTTGGATCTTGGGCTGACGTAGAATGGAGCCGGATTGGATTGGTGCCGCGATCCGGTGGTCCCGCTGGAGGCACCTCATCACCCCGTTGAGTCCCTTATGGGCGCCTGCGTTTTGTGGGTGTGGATGGGGAGATGTGCTCGTGGCTCAGGATTCTGGGCGACCGAAGAGTCTCGTGGATGAGACCAGGCGGGTGATTCGGCTTCGCCACTACAGCATTCGGACCGAGGAGTCGTACGTTCATTGGATCCGGCGCTTCATTCGATTTTCGGGCGGACGGCATCCGCGGGAGATGGGGCGGGCGGAAATCGAGGCTTTCTTGAGTCATTTGGCGGTCGATGGAAATGTGGCTGCCTCGACCCAGAATCAGGCCCTGAACGCGATCTCTTTTCTCTACAAGCGCGTTTTGGATCGGGAGATTGGAGATCTCGGGGCGATCGTCCGGGCGAAGAAGCCTCGGAAGTTGCCGGTCGTGCTGACGCGCTCCGAGGTGATGGAACTGCTGTCCCGGCTCGACGGGGTCCCGCGTTTGGCATCTGGGCTGATGTACGGGGCCGGTCTCCGGCTGATGGAGACGGTGCGGCTGCGAGCCAAGGATCTGGATCTGGAGCGCGGCGAACTGATGGTTCGCAATGGGAAGGGCGGCCGCGATCGGATCACGGTCCTGCCGACACGGTTGGTCGGCCCTCTGCGCGACCAGCTCACCTACACGCGCGCTCTCCACCTGTCCGATCTCGCGGAGGGCTTCGGGTCGGTCTTTTTGCCGGATGCGCTCGTGCGAAAATTCCCGGGTGCTGACCGCGAGTGGTCCTGGCAGTACGTATTCCCAGCTGCGACACGCTCTCGAGATCCGCGCAGCGGCGTGATGCGGCGCCACCACTTCGGCGAGACCGCGGTCCAGCGCGCCGTCAAGCGGGCTGTTCGCGAAGCGGGGCTCGTCAAGCGCGCGAGCTGCCACTCACTGCGCCATAGCTTCGCGACGCATCTGCTCGAAAGCGGCTACGACATCCGCACCGTTCAGCAATTGCTCGGCCACCGCAGTGTGACGACCACGATGATCTATACCCATGTCTTGAATCGGGGCGGACTCGCGGTGCAGAGCCCACTCGATCAGGTCTAACGGGCTCTGCGGCCGGCTTGGGGATCGATGGTCTCCACGTGAATGGCCTTGTGGCGGCTCGATTGCGGATCGAAAAAATTCCCCGAAATTCTTGCAATTCCGGGCGTTCGTGTGATCCAATCGAGTCGTGCTGTCCACCCCTGGAAGAGCCGCCAGTACCGCCGATTTGCCTCGCTGCGCGACGCTGACCGAGTCGAGCCGCCGCGCACTCTCGATCCTGCACCCCGAATACCCCCTCGCCCCGGCGATCTTCGCCCACTACATGTGGCCCACTTCGGAGAGTTGGTTGAAGGAGCAGGAGGCGGTGAGCGGCATTCGACGCAAGGCGGGGTTGTTGCTCGCGGATCTCGAGCGGAACGGTTTGGCGCGGCGCTGCGGAGAAGGGGTTGCTGCCGAGGGCTATGTGCTCACACCCTGGGGCGAGCACGCGACGGATCCGCCCGCTCACCCCCACCACCTGCTCTAGCCCGTTCCGCCCATCCGGGCACTCACTCGGCCGCGGTCGCGTCCGTGTCGGGCCGGTAATTCTCGGAAACCGCAATCTTGACGAGTTGCCCGGGTTCGAGCACGTCGTCTGCAAACAGGTCGTTCATCACGGCGGTCTGTTGGATGTCCCAGCGGTTCGCGGTGCGCTCGCTGAGCTGCATGAGGTTCTCGCCCTCGCGCGCGACTGCGATGCGCAGCCGGTTTTCCCGGATCTTCGCGCGCTCGTGGTCTTCGAGGTCGCGGAGGCTGCGGGGTACGTTGAGAAACGAACCCGTGTAGCGCTGGAAGGCCGCGGCAGGCGCCACGGCGGTGAAGCGGTAGATCGAACCCTGGCGCTCCAGCCAGGTCAGCTGGGCTTGCACCCGCCCGCCCATCCCAGAGAGGTGACCGTCGACGCGAAACGCCGGGCTCGAACCGAGCTGAACCGGCTGGGCGTTGTCGACGCGGAACCCCGACTCGCCCAGTTCGGCAATGTATTCGCCCGCCGCGGTTTCCACGTCGTCGCCCGGGCCCTGGATTTCTAGAAAAATCTGCGCGTCGCGTTTCGGGGCAACGGCACCGACTGCGACGTGCGTGTTCGCGGTCGTCCAACCCGGCGGAAAGTGGATGAAGAGATCGAGATCCGCATGCATGAAGCGGTCTCCGAGAAACACGCCTTCGGAGGCGCGCGCTCCGATCGCGAGGCCTTCCATTCGCTGCAGAAAGTCGGTTGGGGTCTCGGCAATGGGTGCCTTTCGCGTCCACGCGGCCATGTTGGCTCGAGCCCCGGCCTCGGCGACGCGTCGATTCGTCGAGGGATGGGTGTCCCAGAAACTCGGTAGTCGGGAGCTGCCGAGTCGCAGCCGCTCGGTGTGTTCCAATTCGCGCAGGAATACGACGAGCCCCGCCGGGTCGTAGCCCGCGACCGCCGCGAGTCCCTGTCCCAGCCGATCCGCCTCGCGCTCCTGGTCGCGGCCGTAGCTCGCGAGGTAACTGCCCTGAAGCCAGTCGAGCTTTGCGGGAAGGCTGCGTCCCACCTCCTGGCGCGCGGCTGCGTGACGCGCGGCGACGTGAACGATCTCGTGTCCGAGCACGTTGGCGAGTTCGTCCTCGCTGTTGGCCAGGGTCAACAAGCCGCGCGATACGAAGATGTATCCACCCGGCAGTGCGAATGCATTGGGCGCCTCCTGGTCGACGATCTGGAACGAGTACTCGAAGCCCCGCCGCGGTGCGTGGCGCGCGAGCCGGGCGCCTACCTTGGCGACGTAGGCGACGAGTTCGGGATCTTCGATCAGCCCGAGTTGGGCCTTCACGCTCTGCGCGGTCTCTTTGCCGACTTTGCGGTCGACGTCCTCGGATCGAAGGATGACTTCGCGCGGGCGTTCCTTCGCTGGCGTGCTCCCGCCGCACCCCCACGCGAGAATCGCGCTCGCGAGAGCCATCGAGCCCGCGAGCCAGCGCGCTGCGTACTTCACAGCGGCGGCTCCGATAGCTGAGCGGATTCGCCCTCGAGGGGCTCGAACGCCCGCTCGGTGACCGCCACACCGAGTGCTTCGAATCGCTCACGTGCCAGTGGCGACGCGGTCCCCGAGAGCACGAGCTCCACCCGTTCGACGCGTAATTCGCTCGGGAGCCCTTCGGTCATCGCGTGCGCGAGGGCGGCGGCCTTGGCATCCCAGATCGCATGGTCAGCTGCGAGCGGAACGACGAGGATACCCGATTCCGTGTATCCCATCGGAGTGCCCGCAACCGAAATGATTTCTCGAACCGGCGACACGCGCTCGCTGTACCTGCGCAGCAACCCCGCGGTCTGTTCATAGGAGAGGGCGTCGTTCTCACTCTGCGCGCTTACTGCGACTTCGACGAACGCCAGGCGGTTTCGCGCCAGGTCCAGAGCTGCTAGCGCTTCGACGAGCAGGGTTGCGTTGCGCGGGCTGTACCACGGGTGGCCGACCAACTCATCGGAAAGGGGTTCGGGGATTCCCATCACTGCGAGTTCGATCCGATTGAGTCGCCGCAGATCTTCCGGAGAATAAACCAGCAGTGCTTCCGCGAGCCGGTCTGCGGGTTCCTCGGTGGCTTTCTGGAAGTCGCTGTCGTCGACGAATGGAACGAACAGATAGGGAAGGCCACCCAGGTAAGCCGCCCACGCAAAGCGATTGAGCTGTTTCTGCAGCACCTTGTTGGAGCTGTAGGGATCGACGCCGAGCTCGTTGGCGATCTGGCGCTTCTTCATCTCGAAGCCGATCAGCGCGAGCACGCCGCTGTCCTCGAGTTCGCTGCGTTCTCCGCGCGCCAGCTGTGAACCCTGCTTGATGGCCTCCCAGGCTCCGATTGGAATCCCGACGATCGTGTCGACGGGGTGTGTGATCAGATTCCAGGTGGCTACGAAGGGACTCTTCAGCGCGTTTCCCGCTGCGTTGGCAAACGCCTCGGTCTTGCTCATCTCATCGAGCGCAGCGAGCGCCTCGATTTCACGGATGCGCGTGCGCAGCATCCGGTCGCCACGAATTTTGAAGTCGCCGTAATCCGAGGTGACGACATACCAGTTTGCGAATCCAGAGGTGACCACCCGCGGTTCGATGCGGTAATGCGGGCCCGTCAGCAGGTCGGGCGGCACGAGATCGGCCGCAGATCGAACCGAACCGACCTCGAAGCCGGCAGTTTCCGCGGCAGCGCGCTCGTCGGCGCTCGGCACCTGCAACGCGGTCTCTGATCCACTCGCGCAACCTGCGAGGGCTGCGGCGCACAGAAGCAGCGCGATCGGATTTTGGGCCTGGGTGTCACCACGGCGCGGCATCCGCATTTCTCCCGTCGGCGGGCATTTCGCCTGGGCTCACGGTAGCACCGCAGTCGGATCCAATGATCGGGTGTGGAGGTGGGTGGTTGGCGAAGTCAGTCGCTGGGTTCGGCCACGGCCAGGCGGTTGCGCCCCTCTCTCTTGGCGCTGTAGAGCGCTTCGTCGGCGGCCTTGAGCAGTTCGGCGGGTTCGAAGCCGTTCGGCATTTCGCTGGCTGAGGCCAACCCCCCGCTGCAGGCGACATCGATCTCATCGCTTCCCGCCCGGATCTTGATTTTGTTGACTCCGTCGATGATGCGCTCCGCAATCTGTTCGGCGCAGACGGTGTCGGTCTGAGCCAGGATCACTCCAAATTCGTCGCCGCCGAATCGGCACGCGATATCGTAGGGCCTGCGGCCTCCGCGAATCGACATTCCCACCTTGCGGATGACATCGTCCCCTATACCGTGCCCGTAGGTGTCGTTGATCTTCTTGAAATGATCGAGATCGAGCATCAAGAGCGCGAGGGGTTGTCCGGTCCGGTGAAATGCGGAAGTCGCGGCGATCAGCGCGTCGTCCATCGCGGCCCGGTTGCTCAAACCCGTCAACGCATCGATTCGCGCGCGCTCTTGGAGCAGGTCGATCATCTGTTTGGTGCGCAGTGCAACCCGCACGCGCGCCTCGAGCTCGACCGCGTTGAAAGGCTTCGAGATGTAGTCGGAAGCGCCAGCGTTGAGCGCCTTGGCGAGATTGTCAGGATTGCGATCTGCGGTGAGGAACACGATCGGTATGTCGTGCGTCGTGGGGTTTTCCTGGAGATGCCGGCACACCTTGAAGCCGTCGATCTGCGGCATGTTGAGGTCGAGCAGGATGACGTCGGGTTTATCCTGGATGGCGATCTGAAGCCCCTTGGTGGGCGAATCCGCCTTGAGCACCTGGTCTACGACACCTTCGAGGCGTTGCTCCACCGCTCTGTGGATACTCGCATCGTCGTCGATGACGAGAATCGTAGTGCCCGACATTGGGACCCTCCCGATCCCCCGAATCGGATGAGCGGCACTCGGGCTTAACCCCAATCACGCGGGCGAGCGCGGTGGAAGAGCCGTCAGGGCGGGCGGTGGCAGAACCTTCCCGGGTGACTGAGGTGTCAGAGCCCTCGAGTCGGGCTCAAGGTGCGGGAGCGGGCCGACTCAGCCCCCGGCTCTGCGCGACTTTGCGCATCTTGTCGAGCAGCGCAGCCGATGGTTTCCCATCCGCAGGGTCACCCTGGGCTTTCTGGAAACTGCGGATGGCTCCGCGTGTACCTCTGCCGATGATGCCGTCGATCTCGCCGATCTCGTAACCATCCCGTAGGAAGTCTCGGGAGCGCGTGCACCGGGCGGAACGGGCTTGGTGGGGTGGTCGCCGATCAGCATGCTGTGGACGGCCCGCGCGAGATCGCGGTGGTCCTGGGCGGAGTTCTTCCGCAAGACATTCGACAACACGGCGACGCTGTAGAAGAGGCGATCCTGTCCGGCGGGTGTTTCGATGATCGCCACAGAGTTCATGTAGTTGCGCTTGTTGCCGTGGTATTTCTTGCACACGAAGCCCTCTTCAGGTGCGCAGCTGTAGAGCGAGCCGGATTTGAAATAGACCGCGGACGGCCGCAACACGCCGGACGATCCGTAGCGGATGCGCCGCTCGGTGATGTACATCAGCCGCTTGATTTCGCGGCTCGACCACTCGTCGACGAGCTTGCCCTGTTCGAGCTTCAGCATGAAGTTGGCCAGCGCGCGCGGTGTCGCGTAGCTGTTCGTGCCCGGGATCTGCTTCTTGCCCTGGTGGGTGAAGAAGCTGCCCTGGCGCAGCTGCTCGATATCCATCCCATTGCGGGTGACGGGGTCCTGGATCGCCTTGAGGAAGATCTCGCTCAGCTGCTTCTTGGGCGTATCATCGAAGAATTTCTGCTCTTCTTCAGGAGACACC
>JAFDAW010000175.1 GCA_019313605.1 Deltaproteobacteria bacterium | reverse complement strand
GTAACTTCCGCGTAGGGTTTTTCACGGGGGGACTTACCCGAATTACGGTGTGGTAAATTCGCCATGCCTATCGAGGGGACTTACCATGTCGAAATTCTTGTTCGCAATTTCACTAATGACTCTGCTGGCTTGTGGTTCTGGGGATTCCGACTCAGGATCGGCCGGCAGCGCTTCGGACGCACCGCCGGTCTCGGCTACGGCGCCGACGGGTAGCGATGTAAAGGCCGCGGGTGGCGAGCAGGCAGAAGCCGAGGCAGCGGAAATCAGCTCGTGCATCAGACTCGTCGCCGCCGGTGATTACGAGACAGCCGTACCCGTCTGTCTGGAAGCGGCAAAGATCGACGCCGATAACGCCGACGTCCAAGCTGCCCTGAAGAAGGCTGAGACCGAGGCGGCGAAAGAAGCCGCTACCGGCGCCGCTGCAGACGCGCTCGGCGGACTCGGCAACTGATCCGATCGACGCAGCCGGACCCGAAGCGGAGCACACCAGGTCGCGTGGCCCACTGGGCCACGCGACGCCGCGAGTGAGTCCGAAGGACTCACCAACAAGCTGCACGGCAGCCCTATAGGGCCGTGCAGCAACGCAAGTGAATCCGTAGGATTCACCGACTAGGGTCCGGCCGCTCCGATGGCGTCGGCGAGAAGCCGTGCCCACGGCACCTCGCGGTAAAGCAGTATCAGCGCAAAGCTCGCGAGGTAGAGAGCCCTCGTCTTGACGAGCCGCGGGTCGCATTGCGCAACCCCCATCGATATCAGCAACCAGCCAAAGCCCTCGACGGTGGCGACCGCATACGTCGTCGCGCAAAAGACGATCAGCAGCGCGTGACGCGCGCGCGAAAGCACGCCGCCCTTCCACCAGAGAAAGGCCGCCGCCAACGCCAATTCGATCGCGGCCGTCCAGTACGTCGTCGCGTCCGCGATCCACGAAAAGCGCGCCGACAACGCCGGACCGGGCTCTACCTCGAAGGGGGGCGCATCCAGGTGCCGATCCAACGCGGCGTGTTGGATTTCGAGTTGGTCGGCCGAAAGCCCGGTCGAGAGCAGGGTCCAATCTTCGAAGCGGGGATCCTGCAGCATCGTCACGCGCAGAAAGGTTCCATTGATGAAATCTGGAGAGAGCAGCAGTTTCCATAACACCGCAAACGCAAACGCCAGACCAATCAGCAACCTGCCGTTCAACGCAAGGCAGGCTTCGGTGTCGCGGACGACCAACGAAATGCCCACGGCGAGGCACCAATAGCTGATCAGGTAAGCGTGATTGTCAGCCAGCGGCCAGTCGGCCCAGAAGCGGAATGCGGTGAGACCTGCCAGCGCGAACCAAAGAGGCGGCCGACGGAGCCATCCCGGAATCAACAGCCCCGCCCCGGCGAGCACGAGGATCGCCGGTCGAATCTGCCATTCGCCGATTGGGCGGAGGAGTAAATCGAGCAGGGTAAGCCGAAGTGCGAGGTCGACCGGATCGATCTGGCGCAGCGAGCGCGCGGCGCCTTCAAGCCTACTCATTGCGGCTCGCCGGCGAATCCTTTGGATTCGCTTGCGGCGTCACGTGGCCCATTTGGGCCACGCTCCTGGACCGAAACTTCGAGAGATCTCAGAATCCGACCGATCGGGGCCAGGTTGATCGGGTCGAACACCGTGTGCCAGACCTGAATCCGAACTGACGTTGCGGGGCCGTGGTCTGGTGTCGGCAGATCGGCCAACACGAGCGCAAACGCCCGCAGGTTTGCGTCAGACGGAAACGTCGCGACCCGCTGCGCCCGATCCTTCATCGCCTCGGGGATTCGGGCCTCGCGCTGAATCCCGGGGCGTATCACGAATGCGTGAAGATGGCGAGACGACCCTGCGTCGGTCGTCGAGAACATCCCGAAACCGCCACCGGACCAGGGCGACAGGCCGGCCGTATTCGCGAGAAAGACCTGATGAGCGGCAACACCAACCAGCAACAGAGCTGGCACAAAGCGCACCCAGCGTTCCCAGCTTCGCAGAAGCAAGGCCGATCTCGCTCCGATCTTCACGGCACTGTCCGTTGCTTTCGAGACCGCCCTCAATACCCCGCTGGAGCGTTGATGATGACGTAGGTCGTGCTGCCACCCGAGTAACCGCGCTGGTACCAGCTCGAGCCACACTGGTAGTAGCTCACACCGCCGACGATCACAGTCGAAGGCGTGCAGGTGAGCGCGCGGAATGTCGCGGCCGTCAAGCTCGCTCCAACCGCGTACTTCCAGCGATCCTCGTAGAATTCCGAATATCCGTGGTGGTGCTCCTGGTACTCGCTACGCGCGATATTCCGGTGCTGTTGGCGGTCTTCGCGGGCATCGGTGCGGTAGTCCTGGCGGTCGTCGAGGCGATCGTTGCGATTGTCCTGGCGATCGTCGTAGCGATCGTTCCGGTCGCCTTGCCCGGGGCGATCTCCCTGCCCCGGACGATCCCCCTGGCCGGGGCGTCTATCTCCCTGGCTAGGCCGGCGATCTCCCTGGCTGGGGCGCGTCAGCGATCCGCTGCTCGGTCGATTGCTACCCCCAAAACTCTCTCGACTGCCTCGAGAGGGGTTGCCGAATCCTCCCCGCGACGAAACACTACTGTGACGCATCGAGCCGCCCCTCGCGGGTCCGCCTCGCGAAATGTTTCCCCGCCCGCCGCCTCCCCGGCCGCGGCCGGCAACGGCGTCGACCGCCAACAGCGAAATTCCCAACAACACGCCCGCCCACGCGATCCCTCGAAGCTGCTTGTACGACATCAGTTGCCCCCCTTGCTCGCCTTGGCGTCCTCAACGGCTCCGACGACGGTTGCTACGAACGGAATACGCTCGGCTCCCTTGGGCGGTTTATAGGAGAAGAGACTGTCCGGAGTCTTCGGTTTCAGGTTCCACTTCATGAGCTGGGCCCAGAATTGGGGGCTCCCCTCGGCCTCCCGGTAGGTGATCACGAACCGATGTGGCAACGGGCGGTCCGAGTTCTCGATCCACATCTGCACATCGAGGTCCTCGGTGCTGAATGCCACGTGAATGCACTCCGCGTCGCCGATCCTCGATTCGCCGACGATGAAACCCGCCACGATGCGATCGGCGATGTCCGTGAAGAAATTGCTGGACAGCAGATCCGCGAGTGGAGTCGGAACCCCGAGGTCTTCCGCCAGGTAATCAAAAGCGGCGTCCAGCGATCCGGGCTTTTCGACCGACACGTAGGCGTTCTCTTCTTCGAGGTCGATCGAAATGGATTTTCCGTCGAAAAAGAGCGTCCCCTCGGTACCCTCACGGGACTCAGCTTCCGCCTTCACCCGATCGGGGCGACGCATCGTGATCTTGCGGCTACCACCGAACTCGAGCTTCTGGCCGTTGGCCTGCACGACGTCGTATCCGAGAGCCGCCTCCAGATAGAAGCTCTTCTGTGCGGCCAGAAAATCGGCAGCGAGCTTCAACTCGGCCAGCGCCTCTTTGAGATCTTCGGCGTGCGCCTCTGCCAACGCCTTTTCCCGATCGGCGTCTTCGGTCGACGGCTCCGCCGCAAGTGCTACCGGAGTGAATCCGAACTGGCCGACGAGCAGCCCGATGGCGAGGTGTCGAATCGCTGCGTTCATGGAGTCTCCCGGTTCGAGTTCGCGATCACGCTAGCACCCTGCTCGCGCCGCGAAACCGCGCCCAGCGGCTCAACGAGTTCTCTGACCGATGTGAATGGCCACCATCCGGGCGATGAATACGGCGACGAAGAGCTGTCCGATCACCGCCTCGAGGGAGCACAGCAGCCGCGCGGCGGGCATCGCGGGGGCGATGTCCCCGTAGCCCAATGTCGTCAAGGTCACCAGACTGAAATAGAGCAGAAAGGAGAGCGACTGGAGTTCGGGATGTCCCTTGAGGACCACCGTGAGACTGTCCCCCTGATACAGATAGGAGCCGGGCTTCACGACCTCCACTAACGCGTGGAGGTACATGAACGTAATTGCGAACAGCAGGTAGATGTTGACTGCACCGAGAATCATGTCCGCGGAGACTTGATTCTGTTTCAATAGGAAAATCGAAATCAAAACCGTAATGTAGGTGAGAAAGACTGTACTCATCCCCAACCGAAACATCAGCGTTCCGTGCTCGCCGAGTAGTTCGGGAATCATTTGGGCGATTACGGCTGGAAACGCCAACACGATTGCCAGAACGAGTTGCCAGCGCCGCTCGCTGACCGAGTACACCGCCGCGATCAAGAGCAGCGCCGTTCCGTACCGCAAAGCGGTGACTCCGAAACCCGCTTCCGATATGAACGGCAACATGCAGATGAAGATCACGAGGGCGCAGAGCAGAACGGTGAACCGGCCAAACTCCGAATCTTCTGTTCGCATCGCGCTCACTCCTTGCAGCTCGCTGCCTTCCGATTCATCGATCGGCGTGGCGCAAGGGACGTCATCGCATTACTGGCGGAAAGCGCCAGAAGACAGTGCTGAGGTATGGATAGTCGAGTCTGGTTGCGGGCCGCAACCTGGAGGTGGGGTTCTTCGCTGGCGGTGCAAATGCACCGGACGTGAGCGGGCCCAATCGGCCCGCTCACGCGATTGGCGCGCGATCGCTCGCGTCAGTAGCTAAGGGTCACCTGGGCGAACGCCCAACTGGCATCCTCATCCGAATAATTCGGATTGCGTTTCAAGACGCCTCCGCCGAACAGGTGCGCGACGCCGGCCGCCAGTCCCAGGTGCTTGTTCACCTTGTAGTTGACCACGAAGTCGATTTCCTGGCCCACATTGTTCGAGCCGTTCGACGGAGAGCGGCCGTAACCCAACGACCTCTTCGCGAAGGCGCCGGACCCGAAGTAGCGGGCATCGTGACTCGTGTAGAGCCAGAACTGATGGAATACGAGCTCGAGGCCGAGCTTGGGTGTCGGGGAGAGCTTGAACTGGACCAGGAGGTCGATCAGGTTCGAAAACGCCACCTGGTCCGCATATCCGTAGTAGAGGTGGTTCGTGGGCAGGAGGTTGAAGAAGGTGTTGCGGTTTCCTCCCCCTGAAACACCTGTGCCCTGAGCCGGATTGCTGTCGCCCGAAGCAAAATTGACACCGGTCCGGAGCCATGGCTTTCCCCAGACGTCGGAGAGCTGATAGCCGACTTCCGCGATCCCAGCCCAGGCGAGCTGATCGAGATCCCGCGATCCAGGCGCCAAGGGGCCACAAGCCACGGTCGGGTTGGCGTCGCACGCCGCGTAGCGATCCTCGTAACTACCCACCTGCGCCGCACCCCAGAGAATCACGTCGAGGTTCCCCGGACCCATGGGGTAGACGCCCAGCGACGAGATTCCGAAGGTGTAGACGTTGATGTCACCGAAAAACGGGGGGACGACGTCCTGTGTATCGCGAACATCCGCGAAGCCCACGAAGAACGCACCCAGTTCTGTGTTCTCGAACCAGGTGCCCCGCTCGACCGTCCAGTCGATGCCACCGAAGATCACGTCTTTCTGGCGCTTGTAGGACCGATCGATTTCGAACACGCCGGTTGTCGGCTCTGCGGCGTAGAGGTGCAGCACGTGCCCGTCCTGCTCCATCCGAGCAGAGACTCCGTCGTAACTGCGCTCGCCATGCGTCCAGCCCACCCCACCGACGAGGCGCTGGCCGAGCCGCTTGCCCTTGAGATATTTCCAGTTGCCTTCCTTGTAGCTGATGGCGCTGGCGTTCTTGAGCGCCTGACGGCCCACGCGCAACCAGTTCTCGGAGTCGAGGCCCCCCTGGGCGTAGAGCTGATAGACGCGAGCACTATTGACGCTGCTCGAAGGGGGGTTGTGGGCATTGCCGCGGTAGAGAGCTGCGGCACCACTCGCGGTGTTGTCCAGATCGTACACACCCGCCCACTGCCCTTCGGCGAAGACCCTGACGTAATCTTTCCAGGAGTACTCCCCCGAAGCTCGCACACGGACACCGTAAAAGTTGTCATCGTTGTTCGTCAGCGCTTCCCAGCGCTCCCAGCGGTTCCTCGCGCTGCAGTGGCGCTCGACTCGGTGATCGCCGTGCTTCCAGCC
>JAFDAW010000174.1 GCA_019313605.1 Deltaproteobacteria bacterium | reverse complement strand
CTCCCCTCCCAGCGATTCGAACTCTGCCAGGCGTTGCGGTTGTACGCGTTCATCTGGTCGAATTCCGCTGCATTGCGCTGTTCTCGCGTAAACAGCTGCACCACCTTCATCCCGCTGATCGTCTCCTGCAGCTGCGCGTTGATGCGCGCGATGCGCAGACGGGTTTCGCGATAGGCATCGCGAACCTTCAGCCGGAATACGACCGCAGCAATGGCAAGTACCGGCACGACGGCGAACGTGGCGAGCGAGAGTTTCCAGCTGATGGCAAACAGGACGGCCGCGAAGCCGATCATCTTCACGACGTCGGTGATCAACGCGACGAGTCCAGCCGAAAACATCTCAGCGAGGTTCTCGACGTCGTTGGTCGCGCGGGTGACGAGGCGACCGACCGGGTAGCGATCGAAGAAACCCAGATGCAGACGCTGGATGTGACCGAAGATCTCGACCCGCAAGTCCCGCATCGCGAGCTGGCCCACCCAGGCCGACAGATACATGTAGATGAACTGAAGACCCGCGAGAGCCAGTGAGACGAACGCGTAGAGCAGCACGAGCCAGATGAGCGGCGAAATCATCGCGGGGGGATCGAGAATCCCCGTAGCCCACTGCGCGACCGGGTTCGCAGAATCGGCGGCCGCGAGCGCGGAGTCGCCCGAGCCAGCCCCTGCAAAGACATTGTCCAACCCTTTCTTGATGATCCACGCGGGTGCGAGTTCGAGTGCAAAGAGCGGTACGAACAGCAGCAGATCGAGCGCGATGAACCACTTGTAGGGGCGCAAGTAGGGCCACAAGCGCATCAGCAAACGCGCGTCGTAGGCCTTTCCGAGACTCTGCTCGTCGTGGACGGCGTCGGCGCTCACGCGACTGCCCCGATTCCGTCGAGTTCTGCTTCGAGCGCTTGTTGACGCGCGGTTCTCGCGTAGAAGCCGCCCGCGAGGAGCAGCTCCCGATGGCTCCCTCGCTCTGTGATGCGGCCATCCTCGAGCACGATGATCTGATCGCAATTGCTGACGCTGCTGATGCGGTGCGAGATGCAAACCACGGTTCGCCCCGCGAACACCTCGTCGAGGCTGCGCTGAATGGCCTGCTCGGTCGCCGCGTCGACACTCGAAAGTGTGTCGTCGAGAATCAGGATGCTCGGATCGAGTGCAAGCGCGCGAGCGAGCGCGGTGCGTTGGCGCTGCCCACCCGAGAGCATCACACCACGCTCACCGACGACGGTCGCGAGTCCCTGGGGAAATTCGGCGAGGTCCTGGGAGAGCTGCGCGCGCTCCACGGCCTGCGCGATCCGCTTCGAATCCGCCTCCGGCAAACCGAAGGCGATATTTTCTGCGAGGGTCATCGAGAACAGGAACGAGTCCTGCGGAACCATCGCGATGTGCGAACGCAACATCCGGAGCTTCAGCTGATTGACGTCGATTCCGTCGATGAACAGACAACCGTCCTCGACCTCGAGCAAGCGTGGGATCAGCGCTGCGAGCGTGCTCTTTCCCGAGCCGACCGGACCGACGATGCCGAGCGTCGTGCCCGCCGGAACCGTCAGCGAGACATCGCGAAGCGCGGGTTCTCGACCCTGCGATCCGTAGTGGAAGGTGAGATCGCGAAATTCGATTTCGCCGCGAATACTCTCGAGATCGATCGCATCCGGGCGATCGGCGATCGAGGGGTCCGTCGTGAGCACCTCGTCGATGCGCTGCATCGCAGCCGCGCCGCGCTGGATCAGCGAAAACGCCCAGCCCATGATGAAGGTCGGAAACGTCAACTGGTAGATCAGCATCGCGAAGGTGAAGAACTGGTCGATCTCCATCCGACCCGCATTGATCTTCGAACCGCCGACCCAGAGAATGATGATCATCGCGATACTGGGAAGCAGCCCGGTGATCGCGGGCATCGCGCCGCTCACGCGCACGAGCTTCAACTGTTTGCGATACAGGTCCTCGTTCGACTTCGCGAAGCGATCCTTGGTGATGTCTTCCATCGCGTAGGTCTTGACGACGGAAATCCCCGAAATCGTCTCCTGGAGTTGGTTCGAAAGCTCGCCGAGGCCCTCTTGGACTTCGATGTTCCAGCGGTGCAATCCGCGCCCAAACGCGCGCGCGAGCCAGATGAAGAGCGGATACGGCAAGAGAACCAACAGCGCGAGCTGCCAGTCCTTGGAGAACATCATCACGAGTGCGCCTGCGTAGAGCAGCGGGCTCTGTACAGCGGAGAGCAGTCCGGGCCCGAGGAGCATCCGCACCGAGTTGAGATCGTTGACGCAGCGACTCATCAGATCGCCCGTCCGCCAGGTCAAAAAGAACGACTGGGGGAGGCGCTGCAGATGCGCAAAGAGGTCATTGCGCAACTCGTATTCGATGTGTCGAGCAGAATTGAAGACGAGGACGCGCGAGAAGTAACGAACCGCCCCGCCGAGGACGCCGACCACGGCGAGCCAGATCGCGAGGCGAACGATGGCTTCGGTGGGCTCGCCATCCTTGATCGCTCCAACGGTTCGCCCCGTCAGCTCCGGTACGAGCAGAAACGCCGCGACGTAGGCGAGCATGAACACCGACCAGATCGCGTAGTAGGCGCGGCTCCTCGCGATGTACGTGGAAAGCCGCGCAATCGCCGCACGAACGGAACTGCGGCCCGCGCGCTGCGCTGCAATCTGCTGCGCGCTGCTCATCGGTGGTACCAGTCCGCGATTCTCCGGCGATCGAAATCGAACCGCCAGGCGGCGGCCGCCAGCGCGTTTCGAAACAGGGTCCTCGCGACCCCCCGGGTCTGATACCGGCGCGCCGAGGTGGTTACCGGCAGATCGAGCAGCGCCAATCGACCGCGGCCGCGCATCGCCCTCACCAGATCGAGGTCTTCCATGATTGGAACCAGCGGTATCCCACCAATCGCCTCCAGCGTTTCACGCCGCACGAAAACAGCCTGATCGCCGTACGGCAGGCCGAAGATCGCAACCCGCAACCACACCCCCCACTCGACGACGCGCAGCGCCCAGTCAGCCTGCTCGAAACGCAGGCGAAACGCACCGCCAATCGTTTGAGGGTCTTCAAGGGCCTCCGCTACGGCCCGATCGAAGCCCGAAGGCAAGCGGGAATCGGCGTGGAGCAGGAGGATCGCATCTCCGCTGCTCGCTTCGGCTCCCGCGGCGAGTTGCTCGGCTCGGCCGGCGGGGCTGCTCACGACGCGCGCCCCGGCTGCTGTGGCGAGTTCCCGCGTGGCATCCCGGCTGCCGCCATCGACCACGACCACCTCGACACCGGGTGCGCGCGCACTCTCGACCGCGCTAACGACCCGATTGGCCTCGTTTAACGCAGGAATCACCACCGAGAGCTTCACCGGCCGACGATAGCAACTTCCGTTTGACAGGCCTTGGGCGACTCGCCTATCCATCGTGCGTGACCAAGAAGTCCCCGACATCGGGCTCGAAGAAGAAGCCCTCGAAATCAGCTGCGAGCAAGAAGTCCTCGAAGAACCCGAAGCCGGACGACACGAGCGCTCCCGCCTACGCGAGTGCCGGGGTCGACCTCGACCACGACGAGGGATTCATCTCCGAAATCGCAGAGATCACCCGGCCCACGATGCGGCCGGAAATCCTGTCGTCGATCGGAGGATTTGCGGGACTCTTCAAAGCTCCGGATCGATACAAGGAGCCGGTGTTCGTCGCGGGTGCCGATGGCGTTGGAACCAAACTCAAACTCGCCGCCGAGTTGGGCCGCTACGACACGGTGGGAATCGACTGCGTGGCAATGGTCGTCAACGACCTCATCGTGCAGGGCGCCGAGCCGATTGTCTTCCTCGATTACATGGCGATGAATCAACTCGATCCGGACACCGCCAAGGAAGCCCTGCGCGGCATCGCGGAAGGCTGCCGACGGGCTGGCTGCGCGCTGCTCGGCGGAGAGACGGCGACGATGCCAGGCGTCTACTCCGACGGAGAGATCGAACTCGTCGGCTTCGGCGTGGGCGTCGTCGAGCGCGATCAGATCGTCGACGGATCCGGGATCAGCCACGGCGACGTCATCCTCGGGTTCGCTTCGAGTGGATTCCACAGCAACGGCTATTCGCTGGTTCGCAAGGTCGTCGAAGCGGGGATCAAAGACGGCCAACTGGAAATGCGTGCGGAAAATCCGGAACTGAACACTTCGCTCGCAGCGGCGCTAATGACACCGACGCGAATTTACGTCAAACCCATTCTCAACCTGGTTCGCGATTTCGACGTCAAGGGGATCGCGCACATCACAGGGGGAGGGTTCGAGGGCAATCTACCCCGCGTGCTGCCGAATGGAGTGCAGGCCCAGATCGATCCGAAATCCTGGCCGCGCCCGCCGATTTTCGATCTGCTGCAGCGGATTGGCGGCATCTCCGACGAAGAAATGCTTCGCGTCTTCAACTGCGGAATCGGAATGGTCGCGATCGTTCCGCCCGAGCAGGCAGACGAAATTATCGATCGACTCTCCGCGCTCAGCGAGCGCGCCTACCCAATTGGAACCGTCGAGGCGAAGGGAGCCGACGAGCCCACCCTCGTCTTCGGCCCACGAGCGGCGAGCGGAGACTAATGCGCGGACTCCCGCCCGTCGGCTCTACTTTTCGGGTCCGACGCTGGGACGCCGTCGTCCTCGGAACCGCACTGCCAGGCCTCGTCGCCGCGATCCGGCTCGGCATGCGCGGCATGCGCGTCCTGATCCTCGAAGAAGACACCGCTGCCGTGGCGTACCGCGGCTTGCGCGAGCCCTTCATGATGACGGGAAGCGGCAGCGACGGGGTGCTCGGCTCCTGTCTCAAGGCGCTGGGGATCCCACTGATCGACCGCAGACGGATCCGCACCACCTTTCCCGCCTACCAGGTCGCCATGCCAAAGGCGCGGGTCGATGTCGGCGATGCCAACCGGACGGCCGAAGAACTCGAGGCGTGGAACCTCTCACCCGAAGCGACGGCTCGCAACCTGGTCGCGTCACTCCAGGAGGATTCCCAAGCGCAGCAGCGCATTCTTCTGGATCGCGAAATCTACACTGAAAGCAGACGCATGCCCCGCTTGTCGCGAAAGTTTCCGCCGCTGCCGCGAAAGCCCGAAGCACATCCGAATTCAGGCTATTCGATCGCGGATCCCGTCGGACGCGCGGTGGCCGAAGCGAGTTCGCTGGCGGCCTTCTGCGACGCACAACTGCGCGCGCTATCGGATTTTGCAGAACTCGAGCCGCCTGCGTACGTTCGAACGCGGCTGCTCGGAGCAGCACTCGGCGGTGCTGCCGAAACCGCAGAGGGTCATCGCTGGTTCAGGGACCTGCTCGATCAGCGCATCGCCTCACTCTATGGAGAAGTTCGCCAACTGCGCGGCGCATTTCGACTCGTATCGGCCGGAAACCAACCCGCGATCGAGTTCGAGCGAACGCCCGAAGTCTGTGCGGGCAGAGCGCTGATCATCAACGCCCCCCTGCCGGCCCTCAGAGATGCACTCGCAGAAGGGCCCACCCCCGACTTGCTGAAGGGACCTGCCGCCAGCCATCGAAGACTCAGCGTGCATCTTCGCGGCCCACGCCGGGCACTCCCCGACGGAATGGCTGCGCGGGTGATCCGAATCGGGAATCTTTCCGAGAAGGTTTCGGGAACGAATCTGATCCGCCTGCGAGTATTCGAGAACCCCGATGGGAAAGATCCGGTCGATCTCGTGGCGTCCGCGGTCGTCCCGATCGATGCGGCCAAAGACACCGTTTGCGATGAGATCGAATCGGGTGTGGCCAGCCTGCTCCCGCTCGGACGGGAGGGATGGGTGCGCGTGGCCTCCCAGCCTCCGCTCTGGGATCGAGACGAGTTCCTCGCCGATCCTCGCAGCGAAGGCAGCCGGCCCGCCGGAGTTCCGCTCAAGCCGATCTCCCGCACCCCGGCTTACGTGTTGGACCGCTGGAAGCTCGCCGCACAGGGATTCGACGGCGACCTGCTGCTCGGCTGGCGTGCCGGCGACGCAATCGCATCCGACCTCGCCTAGCTGGAAATAGCGGGGACGTTGTTGAATAGTTGAATTGCGAACCTAAAGGTTCGCAATTCAACTATTCAACAACGT
>JAFDAW010000173.1 GCA_019313605.1 Deltaproteobacteria bacterium | reverse complement strand
GGCCGACCTGCTGGGCGCCGCCGCCCACGGCATCAAGAACGTGCTCTGCCTGTCGGGCGACCACCAGTCGTTCGGGAACCACCCGGGCGCCAAGAACGTCCACGACATCGATTCAATGCAGCTGATCCGCATGATCAAGGAGATGCGCGACGAGAGCCGGTTCCAGTGCGGCGAGGAGATTCCGGGCGGGGGCCCACGCTTCTTCATCGGGGCGGCCGCCAACCCGTTCGCCGACCCGATCGAACTGCGCCCGCACCGGCTCGCGAAGAAAGTCGCCGCGGGCGCCGACTTCGTACAGACCCAGCTCATTTACGACATGGATCACTTCCGCAACTACATGGCGCGCGTCGTCGACATGGGCCTTCACGAAAAGGTGTCGATCCTGGCGGGTATCGGCCCGCTCAAGAGCACCGGGATGGCGCGTTACATGCGGGACAAGGTGCCGGGCATGATGGTTGCCGACTACTACGTCGACCGCATGGCGGAGGTCGTGAAGGGGATCGACAAAGGTGACAAGGCGGCCAAGCAAGACGCCTGGCGCGCGGAGGGCATCAAGATCTGCATCGAGCAGGCCAAGGAAATGAAGCAGATCGAAGGTGTGGCCGGCGTGCACGTCATGGCCATCGGCTGGGAGACGGCCGTCCGGCCGATCGTTGAGGGAGCGGGCCTGATGCCGCGACCCAAGGTGGACTGATGACGAATGCGATCGCGGTACAGAAGAGCCCCGCTGAAGAGCCGCTACCGCTGGCCATGCTGGAGCATGTCGGGCAGAACGTCTTCCGCTGCTATCAGTGCAACAAGTGCTCCAGCGGCTGCCCACTGGCCAATCGCTTCGACCTGACTCCAAACCAGGTGATGCGCAGCATTCAGCTGAACGACCCGCTCGTGCTCGAGAGCAAGGCAATCTGGCTGTGCGCCAGCTGCCAGACCTGCACGACGCGCTGCCCGCAGCAAATCGACGTCACCGGCGTGATGAATGCGCTGCGCATCGAGGCGAAGCAGCGCGGGATCCCTCCCGCGATTCCCGAGATCGCGCGTTTCAACGAGTACTTCATGCGCTTCGTACGCAAGCTCGGACGGGTGCCCGAACTGCCCCTGATCCTCGCCTACAACCTGCGCGAGAAGAAGCCCTTCCGCGATCTAGGCATGGGCTTCCAACTGATCAAGCGCGGCCGGCTCAAATTCCTGCCGCACTTCGGGCGAGTTCCCAAGAACGTCAAACCGATCGCCGAGCCGAAGGACAAGGTCGGATACTTCCCCGGCTGCGCGTCGCTTTCGAGCTCCGCGGAATACGATCGCACCGCGCGCGCAGCGGCCGAACATCTCGGCATCGAATTCGTCGAACCGCCGAACTGGGTCTGCTGCGGTGCGAGTTCCGCGCACGCCATCGACGAGAAGGAGGCCCACGAGCTTCCGATGAGCACGCTGTCGACAATCGAGCAGATGGGCCTCGACACGGTGACCTCACCGTGCAGCAATTGCTTCTCTCGTCTGAAGGTGGCCGAGCAAACCGCGAAGGGGAACCTGCCTTCAAACCACGAGACCGGCGGTGTCGGCAGCGAAGTCCGCGTGCAGCACCTGCTCGACGCGATCATGGACCGCGTCAGCCCGGAGCAGATCAAGAGCAAGGTCGAACGGCCGCTGAGCGGCCTGAAGGTCGCCTGCTACTACGGCTGCCTGATCACGCGGCCGGGCGAGGCCACCGGTGCCGAACACGTCGAGTATCCGATCAAGATGGACCGCATGATTCGGGCGCTCGGAGCCGAGACCGTCGAGTGGTCGTGCAAGACCGAGTGCTGCGGGGGCGCGCTGGGCCTGACCCAGACCGACGTGGCGCTGGAGATGTCGCGCAAGGTTCTCAAGGACGCGCGCGATTGTGGGGCCGAGGCTGTCGTCACCATGTGTCCCTTGTGTCACATGAATCTGGATGCCCGCCAGCGCGCACTGGAACTCGATCAGGAAGTCCCGATTCTTCACGCGACGCAGCTGATGGTGCTGGCATTCGGCCACGGGCCCAAGGCCGCGCTACTCAACAAGAATCTGGTAGATCCGCGACCGATGCTCGAATCCAAGAAGCTACTGAGCGACGTCGCTCGCTAACGCCCCCTAGCTCACCAGCTCACGCAATCGCTCGATGGCTTCCGGGCTACCGAGCGCCAGCAGCCGGTCGCCGCGCTGGACTTCGAACGATGGGTCTGGGCTCGGCGTCATCGAGCCCGTGCGTTCGACTGCGACGACGTTGGCACCGGTTTGTGCGCGCACGCCGAGTTCGGAGAGTGACCGACTCCCCTCGAAGCTCGCCGGTACGTCGACCCAATGTGTCGCAACCTCGTCTAGCAGGTCGGTGAGCCACGGATCCAGGATCGTCTCCGGCGCGCGCATGAATTCGTAGCCCTCGTCACGCAACTCCGTCGTGAAGCGCGCGATCGAATCTTCGGAAACCCCGAAGTGCCGAAGGGTCGATCCGGTGAGCGCGAGTGTCGATTCAAACTCCTCCGCGACGACCATCGTCGCGCCGAGCTTTTCGAGCTCGTCGACTTCGAGCACATAGCGCGTGCGCGCGTAGATCGGGATCTCGGGTGCGAGCGATCGCGCGAGCGCCACGACCTCGCGCGTCCCGATCGGGTCCGAGATCGCCACCGCGATGAGCCGCGCGTCCGCAATGCCGACTCGTTCGAGGATCGAGTGACGCATGGCGTCGCCATAAAGGACGGGTTCGCCGCGACTCCGGGAATCCGCGACCGCCCCCGCGTTGCTGTCGAGCGCGACGTACGGGATACCCCGCGCCTTGAGCACGCGCGCAAGATTCTGCCCGGCCAAGCCGAAACCCACGAGGATCACGTGGTTCCGGAACGTTTCAACAGCATCCTCATCCGCGCGCCTCGGCGCGCGTTCTGCACGCCGATCCAGGAATTGCGCGACGCGCGGGGCCACGCCGACAAGAAACGGCGTCGCGACCAGTGTTGCAATCGAGCCGGCGACGAAGACCTGCCGAAGCCCCGAATCCAACAGATCTGCATCCGAGGCGGCTGCGGCCAGGACGAACGAGAACTCACCCGTTTGCGCGAGGGCGAGCCCGGTGAGCACGCCGAGCCGGACGCCCTGCCGCAACGCAATGGCGACGATCGCCGCGATGAAGCCCGCCTTCAGCACGACGACGCAGACGAAGTAGGCCGCGACTCCCGCCAGGTTTTCGAGCGCGACCGCAGGGTCGAAGAGCATTCCCACCGCAGTGAAGAAGATGCCGAGCAGGAGCCCCCGCAATGGCACCACTTCGGCGAAGAGTTGATGGGCGTAGGGTGAGGCCGAGAGCACGAGCCCCCCGGCGAAGGCCCCGACCGCGAGCGTGAGGCCGATCTGCTCCGCGAAGACCGCCGAGCCGACCACTGCGAGCAGCGCGACCATGGTAAAGATTTCGCGAGAGCGCACGCGGGCGGCGCGGTCCAACAGGTAGGGGAACGCAAAGCGCGCCACGAGGAAGAACACCGCGAGTTCTGCTAGGGAGCGCGCGAGGCCGAACGCAACGTCCGCAGCGTTGCCCGTGCTGCGCGCGGCCAGGATCGACACCCCGAGCAGGAAGGGCACGACGCAGAGATCCTGAAACAGCAGGATTCCCACCGTGAGTTGGCCCTGCGGGGCATCGATCTCGCCGCGCTCGGAGAGGATCCGCATGACGAGCGCCGTGCTCGACATCGCGACGAGCCCGCCCATGACGAGTGCCGCCGGGAGGTCGAGTCCCATTGCGGTCGCGATGCCTGCGACGCAAGCGACTGTCGCGATGACCTGGAGCCCCCCGCCGAAAAGGGCCAACCGCCAGAGCTTGCGCAGGCGTTCGAGGGGCAGCTCGAGGCCGATCTCAAAAAGAAGGAAGACCACGCCGAGTTCGGCGAGCGCACGAACCCGCTCGGGCTGGCTGATCAAACCCAAACCGCCGGGGCCTACCAGCGCCCCCATCACGAGAAACCCCGCGATCGCCGGCAGCCGCAGCCGCTCGAAGATCGCCACTCCTGCCGTCGCCACGGCGAGCAGCACGAGAAGCTCGATGAGAAACTGCGGGTCCAAGAGCCCCATGGTAACCCGCACGCGCGTAAACGCAGCGGGACGTGGAATCCAACCGAATCACGCCGCTCAGCGGTCGAGCACGGCTGGGCTGTGAGGCGTTAGCCGAGTTCGGAGCAATCGGTCTACTGATCCAGGAGAGGGCTCCGGTCTCCGGCGAACTTCTCTCTGACTGGAAATGGTTGAGCTCGGCTACTGACTCGGTAACTCGATGCGATACTTCTCGACATTCTGATCGAGAAAGTTCCAACCCCAACCTGCGAGGACGCCGTCCTCGATGACTATAGGCGCCAGCTCGTCGTCTGTTATTGCGTTGTCAAATTCTCGTTGATCGATGTAATAGAAGAGGATCTCGACGGAGGTGCCATCCGTAGTGCGATTCGCCTCGGTTTTGTACGGATTGTTGATTTGTTTGCCGCGGTAAAGCGCCCGGATTTCATCTGAAATCCTCTTTGACCCCTTCTTGCTCGGGAGCGCGGACTTCGTATAGGTCTGGACAGATTCGGTTCCCATGATTTCCAGAACCTGTGCCTTGGTCATCCCTACGCTGAGCTCGATCAGCCGCTCTCGATTCTGATCACGAACCGTTTCTTCTGTCTCAACGGGGATCCAGGTGCGACACCCAACCACGAGGGCCAGAACCGCAAGGCCGCAAATGGGTGCAAACAGAGAACTCCGTGAACACTGAACCCCATCCATCGCAGCCTCCCCTCACGCCTCGCTGATGCCGTGTTCCTTCATGTAGGCGCGGATCATCGACGCGTGACGCAGGTCGTCGCGGCGGATGCGCTCAGAGATCGCGGACGCATCGGAATCCTCCACGGGCTGCAGCGCGTTTTCGAAGATCATCCCGTCGGTCGTCGTCTCGATCTCGAGTGCCGTTCGAAACGCGGCCTCGCGAGAAAGAGGTTGCTCCTTCATCTGCTCCAGGAGCTTCTCCAGCATGTGATTCGCCTCTATGAGATATTCGACCCGGGCTGGGAGAATCTCCTCTCCGTATTCGGAACCGAAGACTTTGCGCCCGGCCTCCAGCAGGCCCGCGTGCCCGTTCTCCTCGACACTCAGCTTCCACCAAAGGTCGGCATCGTCGGGAAAAGTCTGAAAGAATTCGTAGTAGAGCATCGCCACAGTGTGCTCGTGCCGAATCGCCTCATCGAGCAGGGTATCTAGGTTTTCGCTCATCCTGGGATCTTCTCCTCAACCGTCCGCGCCAAATCGATGGGAGAGTGTACCAGCTTAAATTTGTACCGGGTTGCGCGGTTGGAGGGAGATATCAGCCCGCTTCTCCGCCATATCCCTCGCTAGCGAGGTTTGCCTAGTAAACAGTCCACCGACCGCTTTGGAAGTTCCCCATAAACCTCGATCGCCAAGCACCAGGATCTCGCTCGGAAGAGAGTCGGTGAACGGCGGCTACCGAGCCAGAAGTTTCTCCTTCCGCTGATCGAACTCGCCCTGGGTCAGCACACCGCGCTGACGAAGCTTGTCGAGCTTCTCGAGTTCATCGGCGATCAATTCCGGGGACAACACGTCGCTCGACTTGGGTATGTTCTGGGTTCGTAACACAATCAGATCCGCTAACTCTGCAACCCATATGTTGTAGTTGGGGTGGATCCGCGGCGCCTTGATTTCGCCGCGCGGTTGGCCTTTCGTTCTTCTCTTACGTTCTTTCGCGTCGTAATTAAGGTTCTTGCTGTCTTTGTAATCGATCCAGAAGTTCAAGTCGTCGTAGCCGATCGTGACCACCGCCTCGTGCGTCCGTCTCACGAGGATGGCCGTCAGCTCGCCGGGGTCCGCTTCAATGATTCGCCATCCCTGGTCTTCTGCCGCATTGGTAATAGCGGCGACGAGTTGGTCAGGAGAGGTTCCGACCGGAGCGAAGTGGAGCCGCGGCGGTATATTCTCAACCGTCTGGCTTCTTTGTGCGGCGGTAGCATTTACCGACGCCAGTAGCAGGACGAATAGAACCGCGGGAGCCCATACCCGTATCGCCACCCAAAGTCGATTTGTCGCGTTCTCCCGCA
>JAFDAW010000172.1 GCA_019313605.1 Deltaproteobacteria bacterium | reverse complement strand
AATGAAACGAGCAGGCAACTCGCGGGCTTTCGAGGGCGGCTAAGCCGTGGCGGGCTGTCGTTCCAGTTCGTCGAGGCGGGCTGAGATGGCCTCGACGCGGTAGCGGAAGGGGGCGCTCTCGAGCACGCGCCGCTCGACGACCTTTTCCGCGTTGCTCACCGATGGGTGGTTGCGCGCGAATGCGCGGGCGATTGCCGCTACGGGTTGCTGGGTGTAGCGGCGGCATAGATACATCGCGATCTGGCGCGGGACGATGACGTCCTTGCGCCGCGAGCGGGAGGCGAGGGCGGCCGGAGTGGTTTCGTAGAGCTTCGCGACGACTTCGATGATGGTCCCCAGATCCAGGCGCCGCTTCGTCGCCCGCAGCGTCGAGACCTTTGCGAGCGCCTGCTCGGTGAGTTCCATGTCGATCGGGCGCTTGAGCAGGGACGAGGTCGTCACGAGTTGCACGAGGACGCCATCGAGATCGCGTACGCTTCCGCGGACGACATCCACGAGTAGGTCCAGGCACTCATTGGGAAGGCGCACGCCGCCACTCGCCGCCTTGGTGCGCAGAATTTCGCGGCGAACCAGTGCGTCCGGGGATTCCAGCGTTGCGACGAGGCCCGCTGTCATGTGGGAACTGACCCGCTCGTCCAGGCCCTTGATCTTGCTGGGCAGCCGATCTGCGGTCAGGACGACGCGGGCTCCAATGTCGACGAGGTGACTCAAGGTCTGGAAGAGTTCGAATTGGGTTGCCGTCTTCCCTCCGAGGAACTGGACGTCTTCCACCACCAGCACGTCGCAGCCGTTGCGATACCGCTTCTTGAACTGGTCCATCTTCCGATTGCGAATGGCGCCTGTGAATTGATTGGTGAAGGACTCCGACGACGTGTAGATGACGCGACCATCGGTTCGCGCGCGGGCATCGGCGATAGCCCGGGCGAGGTGGGTCTTTCCGAGCCCGGGCGCCGATGCCAGATAGAGCGGATTGACGTTTTGCTGGGTGCCCTGCGCGACTGCGAGTGAAGCTTCCCTCGCGAGTCGATTGCAGGCTCCCACCACGAAGTTCTCGAACGTATAGGGCAGGCTGTCCTGTTCGGGTTTGCGCACCTTCCGCGTTCTGGACTCGCGCTCGGGTGTTGGCGCGGCGGGCTTCGCCGGGGTCGTCGAGGCGGGGGCAGTCGAAGTTCGTTTCGCGGGTGCGGTCGAACTTGGCGCGGCCGGGGCCGGAGCTGCGAGATCGAGTTCGATTTCGACAGGCTTGCCCGCTTTGGCGGCTGCGTGTTTTCGCATCTGGCGGAGAAAGCGGTCTCGAATTCGGTCGCGGTGTAGCGCAGAGGGACAGAGCAGACGAATCCGATCGCCGCTCATTTCTGCAATGAGGGGCCGTACCCACGCCTCGATGACGAAGGGGGCCGTCTCCGCCTCCAAAAGGCGGACGACGTCGTTCCAGAACATGGGGGGGGAGGTCATGTTCCACCGATTCTGAGCAATTATGTGACGAATGTGCCGGGAATTCCAAGAGCCTCATCCCAACGCTGGGCGCAGTTAATCAGCTTCTGCGTCTTCTCGCAATCCCCATTGGCTCCGATCGCGTCCACGCCATCTACACCAGTAAGGGTATGATTGAATCAGCTGGATACCGACGGAAAACCAGTGTTTGCAACCGGGATCGCGATTTCATTCCAGGTACTTCGCGGTCGGTCTTCAGGTTCATTCGCGCCTCGTTGAAGCGTGTCACGGGTCGAAATCGAGAAAAACCGGATCTCATGAAATCGAAGTTTATTGGACTTATTGCGCGAATATCGCCGGTTTTTAATTGCATCAATGAATCGGTGCAGGGAGCCCGAATCAGGCACTCTCACGCTGTCGCGCCCTGCGAGTGCGAAGCGAAAAAGAACGCAGAGTTTTCGAGGCGCACACAACGCCCATTTTATTCCAACACAGTCTGTTTCTCTTCGCCGTGAAATTGAAAGCGTTCGCGATGGAGTCGATCAGAACAGCGTTTTCGATTTTGTCGAGCGGGTTCGGGATGGTCGCCCGAGCGCCGACGTAATCCACCGTGACGAAGCCGCCGATACTCGTGAGCCGACTCATCAACTCGCTGAACAAGCCCACCGCCTGGGCGTGTTGTCGCACGCACTCCACACTTTCTGCGGGATCATCTGCTTCTTCGAGTAGCTCGACTTCGGCAATGCGATGCAGACGCGTCACAGTTGGGGCCTTTCGCAGTGGATACGGAATCGCTCGGCGCCCGGCGAATCCTTCGGGTTCCGCCGCGGCGACGAGACCTGTTCGGTTTCGCCTGCTGAGTAGAACGATGTTGTACCTATCGTCCGGCAAGCGCTCTCAGTCTTCACTGGCGAATCCTTCGGATTCGCTTTGCGGCGCCGAGACCTGTTCGGTCTCGTCTGGCTGGCGAATCCTGCGGATTCGCTTGCGCCGCCGGGCATCGGGTCGAAAAAGTCGCGGGTTACCGCGCATCGGATCGATTTGTACGGGAAGGACGGTGACCCAGCCGATGCGGTGGTTGCTCCCATCTCCGCATCGTATCGCACCGCCCGATTCCCTTGACGCTACCGGCTACCGACGGAAAGCTTACCCGCGTGAAGAATCGCAAGCGTGCGGTCGATCGCGCGACATCTCGCAGCCTGATCGCGCGCCTCAATCGAGACGCAGAGAAGATCGCCTGGCGGTTCGACCTCCGATACCGCTCGATCGAGGCCGAACGCGCCAATGTAAAGAGCCGCTACGGCATCTGTTACGAAGATGGCGTGATCAAGATCCGGCTTCGCCACGCCGTCACTGGGCAACCGCTGCTTTATTCCAGCCTGGTGAGCACTCTGTGCCACGAACTCGCGCACCTGCGCCACTTCAACCATGGCGTTCGGTTCCGGGCCTTCAACATGGAACTGTTGGAGTTCGCGCGCGAGCAAGGGATCTATCGCCCAGGTCTTCGGCCTTCGGGTTCCGCAGCTGAGCCGCGGCGCGAGCCGCAACAGCCGGAAGAGAATCGCGCGGATCGCCGCAAGCAGGGCGAGCATCGGCCGGTCCAGCTTTCGCTTTTTTGAGAAAGAGGCAGGAGGTGGAGATCAGGTGTTGAGCTGATCGAACTCTTCGAGGCTGTTCGGGCCCTCGATGACCTTCACGCTGATCTCGTCGCAGGCGACCGACTTGTCGAGGATCTCGCGGATCAGTCCTTCCACGGTCAGCTCGTCGAATTCGGCCAGCGCGTCCTCCATGCTCGAGTCGGATACGGTGAAATTCACCGTGGCCTTGATCGTGACGTCCATCGAATCCGTGTCCTCTCTGCCCACCAGACTTTTTCAGAAACCCAACGGCACCGCCGCCCGCTGTGACGCAGCGGCCAGATGGTGCCTCGATGAATCCCCGAACCCGCGTTCCAACCGGTGGGCGAAACGCGTCACAAGCGCTCTAACCTACTGAAATTAAAGAGCATTTCAGCAAAATCGGCGATAGGATACAACAGCCCCTTACAAAGGGCTACGAAATTCGCCCTCAATCGCGCCGTTTCGCAATTGTTCTGCACTCTCGTTTAACAGCATGGGCAAATCACCTCAGGGTGAGGGAGTCGCTTCTCGCGTGAAATCCGATCAGGGCTGTAACCGCGATCCCAACGCCGATGAACACGGCGAGCGATATGCGATGAAGCGCACCGAAGCGCGCCACGATCTCTGCGGTTGCATCCGGTCCAAAAGAATCGCTTCGGATCTCAGCCAATTCGGCGGAGACGCCGAAGTGAGAGTAGAGGCAGAGTGCGCTTAGCGCGATCGGCACCGCGACCAACAGGCTGCCGCGGCCGAGCGCCTTCGAGACGAATGCCAGGGCGATGCCGGCGAACACGCCGTAGAGGTTGAGCTTCATGAGCACAGGACCCACGAGATCGCCCGCCAATTGGGTCGACGGCAGCACTGCAAACGCGGTGGGGGCGATCACCGCGCCGAAGAGCAGGTACGAGCCGAACCAGCCCCCGAGTAGTAGCCAAAGGCAGGTGCGCAGCGCGGTCTGGCCCAGCCCCCGATCTCGCGTCGGTTTCGAATCTGTCATGGCACTCATTCTCTGCAAGCTCGCGCGTGGTGTAAAGAGCGCGGAGTTCGGAGGTCGGCCGCAGTGGTAACGAACCAGGGCGTGCAGGAGCCCCGGCGGAGTTGGGGGGTCCGCGGTTGGTTGACCAATCGCCTGGCCCGCTACATGTCGGAACCGATGGGTCATTACGACCTGCGGGCTCCGAACGACCTGGATCAATTGAAAGCGACGATTCGCAAGGGCGACGTGCTCCTCGTCGAGGGTGATCAGCGCGTATCCGCGGTCATCAAGTACCTCACGCGAAGTTCGTGGTCACACGCCGTTCTCTATATTGGGGACGAGCTGCTGCGGCGAGGCGACGATCTCAAGCAAGACGCCCGAGAAACCTACGGGGATGACTCGGGGCATCTGATCGTAGAGGCTCTATTCGATGGCGTCGTTGCGTCGTCGCTCTCGAAGTACATCGACTTCAATGTCCGGCTCTGCCGCCCCGATCGACTCCGATCCGACCATCTGAAAATCATTCTCGACGAAGCCGTGGAGGCGATCGGCTGGCGCTACGACCTGCGCAACATTCTCGATCTTGCGGTTCATCTGATCTACGTCTCGTTGCTGCCTGGGAGGCACCGCGAGAAGGTGTTGCGCTTCGGCAGTGGCGCATCGAGTCAGGTGATCTGCACGAGCCTGCTCGGGCAACTCTTTCACAAGGTCGGATTTCCCGTACTTCCTTCAGTCACCTATCCGGAAGGGTCGGAGGGCGCGGAGGCCCCGGTTCGGAGGCGACCCTGGTCGTGGATGGCGCGCCGCCGCCGGGCTCTCCACTCGGGTCTCTATCGCCGCCGCCACCCCACCTTGCTTACGCCCCGCGATTTCGATCTCTCCCCGTACTTCCAGATCGTGAAGTTCAGCGTCGCCCAGGAGCGCAAATTCGACTACAGCCGGATCGAATGGGCGCCCGAAATCGAGCCTGAAACGGAGGAAGTCGAGCCCAAGACGGAGACGGCTATCGAACCCTGAGGGGAGCCCCCTCAGCTCTGAGGGGAAACCTCTCAGCCCTGAGGGAGAAATCCCTCAGCCCTGAGGGGGAGACCCCTCGAATTTTCCATCCCAAAGCGGCGACACGCCCGCTCGTGAGTGCGCAGCAGAGCCGCAGAAAAAATCCTTCATGCGGCAAAAAAGGCTCAAGCGTGCGCACCGACGGTCGTTAGATAGGGTGTTCCAGTCAAGCCAGGGGGGGGTGAGGCTGTGGACATAGCGCCCCGGGACCGATGGTCCTGGGGCGTACTCGTATCTGCACTGGCGAATCCTGCGGATTCGCTTTGCGGCGAAGAGACCTGTTCGGTCTCTTCTGGGGCGCTCAGCTCGGAGGCGGTTGCGCGTCACCCTTCATCGCATCGATCTGCAGCAGGTCGGCTTCGGGCGCGCTGGACGCGTCGCTATGACAGGCCGCCTTGGATCCCGCTTCGGGCTTCATCACTGATTCGGTCTTGCGCGCCAGCTTGAGAATCTCGTCCGCACTCAGCACGCCTCGCTTTTCGAGGATCTTGCGCTGGTCCGGGGTCAGGGCATCGCTGACCCTGACGTCGTCCCACGCGTACGCCTCATCCTTTCCGCTGACGAATTCGACGATTTCCTTGCTGATGCGGACCGAACACCAATCGTGCCCGCACATCGCGCAGAAGTCGGTGTCGACGTCGAGGTCTTCGTCGTGAAATGCGCGCGCCGTATCCGGATCGAAGCTGAGTTCGAAGTGCTTCTCCCAGTTCAGCGCCGCGCGCGCCTTCGTGAGTTCGTCGTCCCGGTCTCGCGCGCCCGGCACACCGAGCGCCACATCTGCCGCATGGGCGGCGATCTTGTACGCCACGCAACCTTGCTTTACATCGTCGCGCTTGGGTAGACCCAGGTGTTCTTTCGGGGTCACGTAGCAGAGCATCGACGCGCCGTGATAGGCGGCGGCGGTTGCGCCGATGCAGCTCGTAATGTGGTCGTAGCCCGGGAAGATGTCGGTCACGAGCGGCCCGAGCACGTAGAACGGAGCGCCGTGGCAGAGCTGGCGCT
>JAFDAW010000171.1 GCA_019313605.1 Deltaproteobacteria bacterium | reverse complement strand
GGCCTCGGCTGGGACGTTCATCACGTTGGCTGGCCACATCGCCGCGATGGCGCCGGGCACCAGCATTGGAGCGGCGTCTCCGATCAGCGCGTCGGGCGGGGGAGGCACGCGAGAAGAGGACGACGAACGCTCCGACGTGTCGATGGAGAAGGCCGAGAAGATGACCATGGCGTTCATGGAGGCGATCGCCAACGAGCGAAATCGCAATGTCGAGTGGGCGCTCAGCGCGGTTCGAGAAGCCGAGGCGATCGCGCAGGACGAGGCACTGGAACTCGGGGTGATCGACCTGGTGGCGGCGGATCGCGCCGACCTCCTCGAGCAGGTCCACGGCATGGAGATCGAGGTGGGAGGCGAAGTCGTCGTCCTCGATATGGATGGCGTGGAAGAGCGCACCATCCAGATGACGGGGATGACGAAATTCTTCAACTTTCTCGCGAGCCCGGAAATTGCCATGTTGCTGGTGATGGCGGGGATGCTGGGCCTCTACGTCGAATTTCAACAGCCCGGCATGTTGGTGCCAGGAATTCTCGGAGCCTTTTGTCTGGTACTCGCCGGATTTGCGTTCCAGATCTTGCCGTTTTCCTGGATCGGATTGCTCGTCATGCTCGTGGGGATGGCTTTCTTTGTGCTCGAAATCTTCGTTACGTCCTTTGGCGTGCTATTCACGCTGGGCGTCATTTGCCTCCTCGTAGGAGGGACGATGATCTTCGACATGCCGGAGGTGAGTGATCTGACCTTGCCGTTCTGGGACTTTCTGGTGCCCGTCGTTGTCGGGTTCGCGGTCGTTGCGGGGACCGTGGTGCTGATCGTGACCCGAAGTATTTTTGTCGCTCAAACCGCCGGAGTGGATGAGCTGCTGGGCCTGATCGGAGAGGCGCGAACGCCGCTCAGCCCGGACGGGAAGGTATTCATTCGCGGCGAATTCTGGTCTGCTACGGCTGACCAGGAGATTGCGAGCGGCGAGTCCGTAGAGGTGACGGCGGTCGAAGGGATGAGCCTGCGCGTGCGCCGCGCGGTGTCGCGTTCGAACGCTGATCGAGACGCAACCGGCTGATCGAGTCAGCGAACCGCTAGACTGATCGAGTCGATGGAAAATCAGAGGGAGGGGATTGATGGGCCTGGGATTTCTGGTCGCGATTGGATTGGTTGCTGCACTTTTCGTCTTCGGTATTCGGATCATCACAGAATACGAGCGCGGGGTGATCTTTCGGCTGGGGCGATTCGTCGCCGTCAAGACCGCGGGTTTCAAGTGGATCATTCCTGGCGTCGATCGCATGGTTCGCATCAGCCTGCGCGAGATCGTGATGGACGTTCCCTCTCAAGAGGTCATCACGCGGGACAACGTCTCGGTGAAGGTCAACGCGGTGCTCTACTTTCGCGTGCTTCATCCCGAGAAGGCGGTGATCCAGGTCGAAAACTATCTTTACGGAACGTCCCAGCTTGCACAAACGACGCTTCGGAGTGTCTGCGGCCAGCACCAACTCGACGAGCTTCTCGCGGAGCGCGATGACGTCAATCAAAAGCTCCAGGAGATCATCGACCTGCAGACCGAGCCCTGGGGGGTGAAGGTTCGCGCGGTCGAGGTCAAGCAGATCGACCTTCCGCCGGACATGCAGCGCGCGATGGCCAAGCAGGCGGAAGCCGAGCGCGAGAAGCGCGCCAAGGTGATTCACGCCGAGGGTGAGTTCCAGGCCGCCGAGCAGCTCGCGAACGCATCGCGCGTGCTTTCCACGGAGCCGGCAGCGCTGCAGCTTCGGTATCTCCAGACGCTGGCCGAGATCGCGACCGAGAACAACTCGACGACGATCTTCCCGATTCCGATCGACATCCTGCGCCCGTTCTACGAGAACCTGCTCGCACGCGAATCGAGCCTTCCGAAAACCGGTGGTGGAGCCTGATCCATGGCTCGCGATGATGAAGACCCCTCGGTCGAAGCGAAGGTCAAGCGTTCTGTTGGGCGATTTCTGACCAGCATCCTGCTGGTCTTGGCCGTGCTAGCGGTAAGCGGGGGTTGGGCGTACAGCGGGTTTCCGGGGGCCGATTATCTCGGCTTCTACCAGCTGAAGCCCGGCCAGGCGGCGATCATCCTGCGACTGGGCGCCTACACCAGAACGGAGTCGCGGGATGGATTGCGCTGGCATTTGCCGACGCCCTTCGAGACCCAGGAGATCATCAACGATTCGGAGATCATGCGCCTGGAGTTCGGGATTCGGGGCGATGATTCGGCCGCAGAAGAAAAAACCGCGGTCCATGAAGCCGCCATGCAGACGGGAGACAACAGCATCGTCGACCTGGGTTTCGTGATGCAATACCGCATCAGCGACGCTTTCCAATCCCGCTACGGCGTCGCGGAAGTCGTTTCGACGATGCGCGACGCCGCCCAGGCGGCCGTGCGCGAGGTGGTCGGCCATATGACGGTCGATGGCGTTCTCACAGAGCGGCGTGGTGAAGTCGAGATCGAGAGTCAGCAGCTGTTGCAGGATATTGTCGATTCCTACGCGATGGGAATCGAGGTGATGCAGATCGAGCTGCAACAGGTCCAGCCGCCGGAAGAAGTGCGGGCGGCGTTCGACGATGTGAAAGCCGCGGCGCAGGACGCGAACCTGGCGATCAATCAGGCAAAGGCTTACGAAAACGAAGTGCTTCCGAGCGCTCGCGCCGAAGCGATCGAGCTGACAGAATCCGCCCATGCCTACCGCGATTCGAAGATCGCCGAATCCCGGGGCGAGGCCGAGCGATTCAGCGCGCTGTTGGCGGCGTATCAGGCGGCTCCTGAAGTGACGCGAAAGCGGCTCTATCTGGAGACGATGGAAGCCGTGCTCCCCAACGTGGAGAAGGTCATCGTCGAGCCGGGGGCGGCGAGTGTTCTACCGCATCTGCCTCTTGGAGACGCTTCGCGAGGTAAGCCGTGAAGCGGATCGTGATCGTCGTCTTCGTTTTGCTGCTTTTGGCGACGGGCCTGGTCGCTGCCGGAAACCGGGGGATGGGTCCGGTGCTGATCACCCGGGAGGGAACCCAGCAGATCATCCTCAGGTTTGGTGACGTGATCAATGAGGCGGATCCCGGATGGTCGTTGCGGGTACCGTTGCTCGACGAGGTAAAGACCTTCGAGCGGCGGTTGCTCTATCTGAACACCGCACAGGATGTGATCCTGACGAAGGATCAGGAGCGCATCGTGGTCGACAACTACGCGATGTGGAAGATCGACAATCTCACCTTGTTCATCTCGGCTTTCCCAACGGGGATGCAGCAGGCCGAGAAGCAGATGGACAGGGTCGTTCGCGCTGCAGTGAGAGAAATCGTCGCACGCAACACCCTTGCGGAAGTGCTGACGGGCAAGCGAAGCGAGATCATGGAAGCGATCCGATCGCGGGTGGCGGATTCGTTTTCGGACACTGGAATTTTGGTTCACGATGTTCGGATCAACCGGACGGAGCTTCCGGAAGCGATCGAGAAGAATGTCCACTCGCGGATGAAGGCGGATCGCGAACGACTCGCGCGAAAATTCCGCGCCGAGGGAGAAGAGCAGGCCCGAAAGATCAGGGCTTCGGCGGATCGCGACGCAAAGGTGATCGTCGCGACTGCGAAAGGCGAAGCCCAAATTTCTCGTGGCGAGGGCGATGCCGAATCTGCGCGGATCTACGCAGCCGCCTACGGCGCAGATCCGGAATTCTACGCATTTACTCGTAGCCTCGAGGCCTACCGCAATACGATCGGAGAGGGGACCACCGTGATCCTCTCGCCAGACTCGGAGTTCTTCCAGTTCTTCGTCAACAGTGGTGCCGCGATCGAGGGGCGTTGAATCGTCAGCGAGGTACTCGGCGAAGCTGCCAGATCCCGTAGCCACCGAAGAGCGCGAGAATCACCCAGGGACCGGCGACGGCCCACGTATAACCCTTGCCGCTGAGCAACTCGACTGCGGTACGCGCGGTGTAGTAGGCGGCCAGGGTGATGATCCCACTGAGAGCTGCCGCCGCGAGGCTTCTCGAGGTTCCGACCGCAAAACCCAGTGGCACTGCGAGTAGTGCGAACAGAAACACCGTGAGCGGCGCTGAAAGCCGCCTGTGGTAGAGCGTCCGGTAGCGGGTCGGGTTACGGCCGGTTCGCGCCTGGGCGTCGACATAGGCTGCCAGTTTCGGAAGCGATAGTGTTCGAGCGCTGGCTTCGAGCATCACCAGATCGCTTGCCGTGGAGACATCGCGATTCAACTCGGAAACAGGCTCGTTTCGGGGTGGTATTGCCGGGTGCCCGGAGTCAAAGGTTCGAGAGGTCGCGCCGACAAAGCGCCAGCGCTGATCGTCTTCTACCTCGACACGTTCTGCGTGTAGGATCTGCGCGAGTCGCCCTTTTGGGCTGAGCTCGTAGACGCTAACCCCGTGGAGGACCCGAGTTTCTCGATCGGCCTCCTCGACGCTATAGATGGCATTCCCCCGTTGGTACCAGAATGAACCCTGGAGGAAGCTGGCCTCTCCTGCTGGATTCTGATCCCTCGACCAGGCCCGCGATGCCTGGAGCACCACGGATTCGTTGAGGAGCAGGGTGAAGCAGGAAAGGGCGGCGGCCGCGCAGAGTAGCGGAATCGCGGTTTGCGGTGGCGAGATGCCGCCACTCCTGATCGCGGTAATCTCGTGGCCGCGCGCTGGGAGCCCGATGCTGCAGAAGGTCGCGGCGAAGCACGCGATCGGTATCAGATCGCGGAAGTAGTAAGATGGAATGCGAAGGAGAAGGTGCGTCGCCCATTCCATCCGGTCATCGCGGTGTTCGAGGACGGAATCGAACTGGAGCATGATTTCGATCACCGCAATGGCGACGATGGATGAGCAGAGGATGACGGCGAACCATTTCAGGTAGCTTGTCAGGAAGTAGCGCGAAAAGATGCGCACGGTGGGAGTCTAGCATTGGAGTATTTTGCGGGCAGCGGTTCACTGGACCGCCCCTTGCGGCAACCCATCGTCACGATCGGCAACTTCGATGGGTTGCACGTGGGTCATCGCGCAATCATGGATACGGTGGTGGCGCGAGCCCGTGCCAGTGGGGGCACTGCCGTCGTCTACACATTCAATCCCCATCCGATCCGGGTGTTGAGGCCCGATCAAGCGCCGCGTCTGCTCACGACCCACGAACAGAAGGTCGAGTTGATCGAACAGGCGGGTATCGACGCACTGGTCGTTGAAAATTTCGATGCAGAATTCGCCACGATCAGCGCGGAGCGATTCATTCGCGAAATTCTATTCGAGCGACTTCGGCCCGTCGCGGTCTATGTGGGCTACGACTTTCACTTTGGCCGAGACCGCGAAGGGTCGATGAGGCTCTTGACGGAACTCGGGCCGAGACTCGGCTTCTCGGTGACGATCATCCCAGAAGTCACGACAGAAGGGAGCGACGTGAATTCGACGCGAATTCGCAGAATGTTGGTAGAGTCGCGTGTCGAGGAAGCTGGTCGGATGTTGGGTCGCGCATACAGCGTCCGCGGTCACGTCGTCCAGGGCGATCAGAGAGGCCGCACGCTGGGATTCCCGACCGCCAATCTCGATCCCGAAAACGAAATCTTGCCGGCCGCCGGCGTTTATGCGGGCCACTTTCTCTTCATCGATGACGGAAATCCCAAGCGAGGCGTCGAGTTGCCGGCGGTGATGAACGTCGGCACCCGGCCCACGTTCGAGGGAGATGGCCGACTGCAGGCCGAGGCTCATCTGCTCGACTTCAAGGGGGACGTATACGGCCGCCACGTCGAGATGTCGTTTCTGGCCCGCCTGCGCGAAGAGCGGCGATTTGCGGATGTCGATGCCCTGCGGGAGCAAATTGCTACCGATATTGGCGCCGCCCGCGAGATCCTGGGGCACCCTTGAGTACCGACGAACAATCGCCGCCCCGAGGAAAATCGCGCCGTTGGAGTCGCATCCGGGATTACCGCGTCTGGGTGGGCATCGCGATTACCGTGGTCTTCGGCTGGTTCGTGATCCGGGATGTGGACTTCGCGCTGGTCGTTGCGACGATTCGCCAGGCGAACTGGCTGTTGCTCGTAGGGCTCTCGGTGCCGTCCTATCTGGCGGTCGTTCAGCTGCGGGCCATGCGCTGGCGTCACCTCACGGACCCCATCCAGCCGATCGGTCTCCGGCCGCTGTTTCGGGCCACGGCGATCGGATTCATGACGAACA
>JAFDAW010000170.1 GCA_019313605.1 Deltaproteobacteria bacterium | reverse complement strand
CGCGGCCGAGGGGACCGCGACGTCGTCGGCTTTCGCGGTGACGAGATCGACCGATCCGGTGGATTCGACGGCGAGCTTGCCGGGCAGGCTTGAACTGGGCGGTGGAGGTGTCGAACATCCCCACGGGGCAATCAGGAAGCCCAGCAGCGCAAAAATCGTGGTGGACGGACGATTCAACAGAAATGCACCTTTTTGGCCCTCAGGCCAGCCCTTGGATTCGAGGCGCGAGAGTACCGATTCTTCGGCCCCGTGGAACTGCGGCCCAGGTTGCGACACTCTGCTCCCCATGAGGTGTCAACGATCGTTCTCATCTGCGCTCGCGGTGGTGCTCGTGGCCGGCCTGATGGCCTGTGCACTGCCCGATGCCGCGAAGCGATCCTCCGAGACCCTGAAAAAGGGTTGGGACGTCGACGCCAATGGTATGCGGATCTTGTACACGGGCCCGGGTTCGACTGTGATGGCCGCGGGTGGTCTGGCCTTCTACTCGATTCGCCCGGGACAATCTTCTTCCGCGGAGCCGGACGTCAAGTGGTTTCGCTTCTACGACGGACCCATGCGGCCGCAGGAAGAGGTCGCGATTCTCTGCCACCTCGATCGCACGACGCACGTTGCCTCGATCCGTCGAATCGAAGATCCGGTTGCCGTGGAGGCTCGCTACGAAGCGTGGCACTACCCAGCCTGCATCGAGGCGCCACCCGGCGAGTATGAGATCAAGGTCAGCTACTACTCGCGCAAGACCGTTGATCAGGGTCTGTCTGCGACGACGACAACCGCCGAGTCGACGACCAACAGTACGACGCAATGGAGTGCGAAATCCGGATCGGTGTATGTACTTGCGGCTGCGATTGGCAAAGCGGCGATCGCGCCGGGCAAGGGTCCCAGCTACAAGCCGCGCAGGCGCACCAAAGAACTCTGGGATACGAGTTTCAAGCTGGAAGTCAGCCATTGGAAGGCGACGATCGTGAAGCTGCCAGAGACCGCGCGGGTCGATCTTCCGATCAACGCCCATCGCGAAGCCTGGCGAAGATACGAGAGTCGGCACTGAACCCGAAGGCTGAAGTACTCACCGCAGCCGCATGCTGCGAACGCGCATGGATGGTGCGAAACGAAATTGAATCACCGCCGCCCCGAGATCCCTTTTACGGATGCCCCGCGCGGGACCTGCCGCTGGTGCGGCGAGTCGATCCGGCACGAGTCCGGCGAGAAACGCGGCCTGATCAATCGCCGCCGCCGTTGGCACCCTGTCTGTGTGGCGACCTACAACGCGACGGATCCCCGCATGCTGCGGCAGCGCGTTCGCAGGCGCGACCGCGGCGTTTGCGCGCTGTGTCGCGTGGACACCTACCAGCTGCGCCGCGGATTCAAGGGGCGTGGGATGTGGGCTCGGATGCGAAAGAAGGGGTTCGTGCCGCGGCGCTCGCTCTGGGAACTCGACCACAAGCTTCCGCTGATCGACGGTGGCACCCACGATCTTTCGAATCTGCAAACGCTCTGCGTTCCGTGTCATCGCAAGAAAAGCGCACTCGAGCACAGCGAGCGAGCGGTGCGAACGCGAGAGCGCAGTGCGTCGGGGGGCGACGCGTCGGAATAGGCGGCTGGGGGGCGTCGGGTTTCTCGTGGGTCGGGCGATCAGGCGCCGATGGCCCGCAGATCGAGTTTTCCGTCGATCACTGGCGGGCACCAATAGAAGCCACCCGTAATCGGTCGGGTAAACTGGAAGAGTCCATCGACGATGCCGTCTTCTGCGCCGATCATGCGCTGAAGTTGGGCGTCGTATGCGTCGAGAGATCGACCGAATGCGACGAACAGCAGGCCTTCGCCGTCCTCGTCGGCCCACGGCATTGATCGACGCACCAGGAACGCGGGTGGTTCGAAGTCTTCCTGGGCGGTTCGCTTCACGTGCGCGGAGGGCGGCGCATCTCCGAGTTCTTCGTTGTCACTTTGCCGGCGCCCAATGAGGTCGTCTCGTTCTGCGAGCGGGATGTCCTCGAAGGCCTCGAAGTCGTGCACCCATTGCTGGACGGCGACGAAACTCGAGCCCGCGAGTCCAGGGCACGCTTCTGTGAGGATCCCGGCGGCGAGCGCGTCGTCGCCCGTGGGGTTTTCGGTGCCGTCCTCATAGCCGGTCAGGTCGCGGCCCCCTGCAAACACAAAAGTGTCGATCACCTGCTCGACTTCGAAGCCGGATTCGAGATCGGCTTCGAGTGCGCGACCGGCGTGCACCAACTCGCCGCGATCGGTTCCCCGCAGCCAGCACCAGAGGGCGGTCTGTGTCGAAGGGATCGAGAGGCCGGGCCCGCACAGCGCCGTGAATCCGCGCAGGCCGGAGATTTCGGAATCGAGTGCGAGGGCGAGCGGTTGGCCGATCCCGATCACGAGATCGTCTCCGAGCCTTCGTTCAGCCAGGGCGCCGAGACCGGCCAGCGGTTCCCCGTCGGGCAGGAGTTGGAAGCTGAGGCATCGCGCGAGCGGCGGGACGGGTGCGAGGATGCCGGGTTGGGAATTCGACATGAAGTCTCCACTGTGGGCCGGGGGCGCGGAGTCTAGCCGCGCCTGGCTCTGGAGGCTCTTCGCGGCCGGATCCGAATTTTGCTTTGAACTCTCGGCTCCGATGCGGCAGGATCCCGGCCCCACAGCAACCCCAAGGAGATTTCCGTGCCTGAAAATGACGTCGCCATCGCGGCCATCGACCGCTTCATCGCCGAACAGTCCATCGATCGCAACCAGGCGGGATGGAAGACGAGTCTGCCGCAACCGCCAAAGGTCGAATTCGACGCCTCCAAGCGTTATTTCTGGAACGTCGCGACCACTGTCGGCGACATCAAGGTCCAGCTCATGCCAGACATCGCGCCGATGCACGTTTCATCCACCATCTACCTCGCGCGACTGGGTTTCTACGACGGTGTCATCTTCCATCGCGTCATCACGGGTTTCATGGCCCAGGGCGGTGATCCGCTCGGGCAGGGGACCGGTGGGCCCGGCTACGACTACGATGGCGAGTTTTCGAACAGCGCCCGCCACGACCGACCCGGACTGCTCAGCATGGCCAACGCGGGACCCGGTACCGACGGCAGCCAGTTCTTCCTCACCTTTGTTCCGACGCCCCACCTCGACGACAAGCACACCATCTTCGGCGAAGTGGTCGAAGGCATGGAGACCGTGCAGCAACTCGAGAAGGGCGGTTCGAGCAGTGGACGCACCAGCGCTGAACTGCTGATGAACACCACCACGATCAGCCTCGAGTAGCGGATCAGCGCGCTTCGTCGCGCGAAAACAGCGCCGCGAGAATCGTCTGGTAGGCGGCGATCCGGTGCTGGCTCGTTGCGGTCTGCTCGAATCCCCAACCGAGGATCGCGTCTTCGATGCCAGGCAGGTGCAGTGCACCCCAGGGCACGACGATCCGCTGGTAGTCGTTTAGGCCGGCCCGGATTTCACCCAGTAGGTGGGTGTTGCGGTTGTCGATCAGATCTCGAAACGCGGCCTCGGTCGCTTCGGGTCCAAGCTCTTCGAGGGTCGCCTGAAATTCTTTGAGCGCCGGCGCGAGCCGATCGCTTCGATACAACCGAGTGGCCGCGCCGAGCACTGCGATCGTGTCTTCCTCGAATATCCTCGCGTCGACATCCGCGTTGCGAATCTCGGGCATCGGGACACCCGTGTCGCTCGAGGGCATCTCGGCCAGCATGGCTTCGAAGCTGGGTTGAACGTCGAGTCCGATGCGGCCCGCGAGCATTTCGTAGAGCAGGCCGTCTCCGATCAGGCCGTCCTCGTCGGTCACGCCCTCTTCGAGGAGCAGCGTGGATTGGCCCGCGAAGGATTCGAAGAGATCGAGATAGGCGTCGTCATCTCCGATGTGCACCATGCCGACGAGGTCGATTCGCTGATCTTCGCGGTGATATTCGCGCGCGGTCGAGTTGATCCCGGTGAGGTCGAAAGTCATGAACCCGGCGGTCGCGCGCTCGATCCGCGCGGACAACGACAATCCCGCGATGCCGGCGAGCAGGGGAGGGGCGATCAGTGCGGTCGCGGCCGCGAAGCGCAGCGTGTAGCCGATCCGAGGTCGCCTTCTTGGCAGGTCGCTCGCGTGTAGCAGCCAGTGGTGGGTGGCGGAACGGAGGCGAATCCAGCACAGCGTGACGAGTGCCAGCGCGAGTTGGATCCCCGACAGCGCGAGCGCGCTCGTCTCGGATGGCTGGAGTCCGGTCGCGAACGGGTACGCGCCTAGCAAGCACCAGATCAGGAACGCGATCAAGGGCGGCAGGATTCTCTTGGGCAGTCGAGGGCTGAGCGCGAGCAGGAAGAAGTTTCCGAGTGCCGCGAACCAGACTGCGAGTGCGATCGCCGCGCGAAGAGCCGAAAGCGCCGTTGGGTCTGGCCCGGCCCGCAAAAGATCGTCGAGCACAGAGACCGCGCCGTCGAGCGCGAATCCGATCAGAAACCAATTTGCAAAGGCAATCATGCGTGAGTGGGGCTCGCCAGAGTTCGAACGAGAGAATACAGGCCGGGCACGAGAGCGCCCGATGGTTCCCCGGACTCAAAAACTGGCGTGCAGCGGTTTTTAGAAGACTGACCGCCCCGAAGACGCATCGCAGGGTCCCGGGGTATCGACAGCGTTGGTGGTGTTGCCTGCGACGACCCCGGATCCGATACACGTCGTCCCCGGGAAGGCTCCGCTCAGGCCCCCGCTGGGGCCCGGCTTGACGAAGCCCCAGAAACTGGGTTGACCGTCTCCATCGACGTCTCCCCTCGCCTCGGCGGTAAAGCGCACAGATTGCCCCGGGTTGCTATCGGCGACGACCTGGTACTGGAACTGAACGCTGCCTTCGGGCGCCCAGCCGAGCGTGTCGAAGTTGCTGCCGAGCGTCCAGGCACTTCGGCTGCTGCCCGGGGCGCTGGCCGGCACGGGGGACGCCACCTCGACGAATTCGCCGTGCTCTGCGAAATAGATCTCCTGGGTCGTGGCGATCGCGCTGAGGTTGACGAGCGCTTCGCTGGAGCGCGCTCGGAGTTGGTAACGGAGAAAGCTCGGGAGTGCGGCCGTCGTGAGCACGCCGATGATCGCAAGCGCGATCATGAGCTCGACCAAGGTGAATCCCTGCTTCGTGGGGCCAGATCTGAACAGTGAGAGCGTGGAACCTAGTGTAATCATCGAGAGCCTCTTCGGAGTTATACCCGATGGGGTTTAACCCTCATTGGCTTCGATCTTCGAAAAATTTCCGCGCCGATCCAGGGCGAACGGATTCCGCTGGTGAGGTGAAGTGGGGTTGGAAAAATCCAGTAATGGCATGGGCGACACCGGTCGGAGTGACACCGAAGAGGGGTGGGGCTGGAGCCGACGAGCGGATTCGAACCGCTGACCTGCGCATTACGAATGCGCTGCTCTACCAGCTGAGCTACGTCGGCATGCCCGCCACGGGTGAAGCGGAGGATGGAGTCTAGCTTGAAATCGGCTCCGCTTCCCGGGTCAAATTGAGGATCGGATCGATACGCGCCGGACTGAATTGCCGATTGGCGCATACCCGTTGGATGGCGATTTTTTCGGGTCTCGGGTGGGTCGATGTGCGAGAGCCAGGGCGTCTGGCCGGGGTTCCCGTGATACAGTCCCGCTCGTGACCCGTGCTGCCGAGCAAGCCTCCGAAGTGCCCCCCGACCGCCGAATCTGGCTGGATGGCGAACTCGTGCCCTGGGATCGCGCGACGGTCCATATCCTGTCCCACAGCCTGCAGCGCGGCTCGTTGATCTTCGACTTCCTGAGCGTCCACGCGACGCCGCGGGGGCCGGCGATCTTCCGCTTGCGCGAGCACGTCGAGCGCCTACTGCGCTCGGCCGAGCTTGTCGGCTTGCCGCTGCGGATGGGCGCCGAGGAGATTGCCGAGGCGATCGTGCTGACGGTTCGAGAAAACCCCGGCGCGACTCACGTGAAGATCAGCGCGTTCATCGGCTCCGTGGAGGTCGACGTCGTGCCCGCGGACGATCGCGTGAGTGTGGCGATCGCCGCCTGCGGCCCCGGTGCGGACATCGCGGCCCGCAAGCCGGGCGGGCAGAAGCCCGCGCGCGCGACGTTGCGGCTCTGGATCGAAAAGACGCGCCGCAACCGGCGCCGCGACATCATCGATCCCCAGGCGAAGGTCTCCGCGAACTACGTCTCGCCGATGGCCGCGAA
>JAFDAW010000169.1 GCA_019313605.1 Deltaproteobacteria bacterium | reverse complement strand
TTGGCAGCGCGACACTGATCGATCCAGAGGACGCACAGCAGCGGCTCGAGGAAGCCGAGCAAGCGTTTCAAATCGCACCTGAAGATGAGCAAGCCAACGAGAGGCTCCAACGAGCTCGCAGTGCGCTCGCGAAGAGCCACTACTACGCAGTCGCCAGAGAGCTCGGCCAACGGATCGGCCGTTATGGCGAGGGGCCGATCGACAATCGCCTCGTGGTGGCCACGGGTGGTGGACCGGGCGCGATGGAAGCTGCAAACCGGGGCGCCCACGACGTGGGGGCAGTGTCCGTGGGTCTCAACATCACACTTCCGAGCGAGCAGCATCCCAATCCCTACATCACACCCGAGCTGAGCTTTCAGTTCCGCTATTTCGCACTGCGCAAACTACACTTCGTGATGCGCGCTCGAGCACTCGTCACCTTTCCGGGCGGATTCGGAACACTCGACGAACTCTTCGAAACCCTTTGCCTGATCCAGACCGGCAAGCGCGAACCCCTCCCCGTGATCCTGGTCGGCGCCGATTTTTGGAAGTCGGCGATCGATTTCGATTATCTGTGCAACGAGCACATGATTAAGGAACCGCACCTAAAGCTGTTCCAATACGCCGAGGGCGCCGAGGAGATCATGTCGCTGATCGAAGCCTGGTACGCCGATCGGGGTCGATCGCTGATCGAGTAACCGTCGTCGCTGCGCCAAGAATTCCGGGCACTTCCGAGATAGGGTTGGGTTCTCGTAGCCAAAGTGCACCGCTCATTCGGTGCGGATCTCTTCTCCTTTGCCCGCGCCCCGTTCTCCCAGGCTCTGGAAGACGACAAAGAAGACCGGTACCAGCACAACGGCGATGACCGTCGCGGATAGCTGGCCGCCGAGCACCACGGTACCGAGCGAGCGCCGACTCGCCGCCCCGGCTCCAGAGGCCACCACCAGCGGCATCACACCGAGTACGAACGAGAACGAAGTCATCAGGATCGGACGAAAGCGCAACCGCGAAGCTTCGACCGCAGCCTCGAGAATGCCCAGGCCCTCGGAGCGCTTTTCGCGTGCGAACTCGACGATCAAAATTGCATTCTTGCTCGCCAGAGCCACGAGCAGTACGACGCCGATTTGCATGTAGACATCGTTCGCGAGCGCGCGCATCGACGCGGCCACCACGGCGCCAAACAAGCCGAGCGGCACCGCAAAGATCACCGCGGCGGGCGCCGACCAACTCTCGTACTGTGCGGCGAGAACAAGAAAAACCAGCAAGATCGCGAGGCCGAAGATTGCGATCGCCTCACCGCCGACTTTCTTCTCCTGGTAGGACATCCCCGTCCAATCGAAACCCATGCTCTGCGGCAGCTTGTTGCGGGCCATCTGCTCCATCAGCGCGAGCGCATCGCCGGAGCTGAATCCCGCTGCGGCCTCGCCGTTGATCGCCGCCGAGGGGTAGAGGTTGTAGCGGACCACCAATTGCGGCCCGAAGGAATCTTCGACCTCGACGAGCGTACCGAGCGGGATCATCTCGCCGTCGTCATTGCGCACGTCGAGTTTTTGGATGTCTTCCCGGTGCTGGCGGAACCGCGAATCGACTTGCACGATCACCTGGTAGGTGCGGCCGAATTTGTTGAAGTCATTTACGTACGACGACCCAAGAGAGGTCTGGAGCGTGCCGAAGACAGCGTCCAGCGGAACCCCGAGTGTCTTCGCCTTGGTGCGATCGACGTCCGCGAACAGCTGTGGCACTCGCGCGCGAAAGGTGGTTTTGAGCGCCTGTAGCCCGCTCTGCGCGTTGCCATCCGCCACCATCTCCATGGCGACCTGCTGGAGTGCGTCGAAACCGACATCACCGCGATCTTGCAGTTGCATTTGAAAGCCCCCGCTCACCCCGAGCCCGTTGATCGCAGGCGGGATGAAAGCGAAGGTGAATCCCTCTTGTATCTCATAGAAACGGCGCCGCAGGTCGCCGAGGATGGCTTCCTGTTGGAGAGACGCATCCGTCCGCTCTTCCCATGGATCCATCACGACGAATACGGTCACAGCGTTGGAGAGGCTCGATCCGTCGAGCAGCGAATAGCCGGTGATCGTCACCACATCGCGTATGCCGGGCGTTTCGATCAAGGCCTTTTCCATCAGCTCGCTGACTTCGCTGGCGCGCTCGAGAGAAGCCGCCTCGGGCAATTGGGCTGCGGCAAAGAAATAACCCTGATCCTCCGTTGGAAGGAATCCCGTCGGTAGGGCCATGAATCCCCAGCCCGCCAGCGCGACCAGGGCCGCGAACAAGACCATCGAAAGGCCGACGCGCCGAACCACGCGCTCGACCGTGGCGACGTACCAGGTGCTTCCCCGATCGAACGACGCGTTGAAGGCTCCGAAGAAACCCGTGCGCCGCTCCTGAGTCGGCCGCAGCAGCAGCGCGGAAAGTGCGGGGCTGAGGGTGAGTGCGTTGATCGAACTGATCACCGTCGCGGCCGCAATCGTGAGCGCGAACTGCTGATTGAGCTGACCCGTGATGCCGCCAAGAAACGCTGCCGGAACAAAAACTGCGAGCAACACGAGGGTCGTCGCAACGATCGGTCCGCCCACTTCCTGCATCGCCTGCAGTGCGGCATCCCGACCCGACATGCCCTGTTCGTCGATCAGCCGCGTCACGTTCTCGACGACCACGATGGCGTCATCCACCACGATTCCGATCGCGAGCACGAGGCCGAAGAGCGAGAGCATGTTGATCGAAAATCCGAGGACGGCCATCACCGTGAACGTTCCGATCAGCGAAACCGGAATCGTGACTGCGGGAATCAGCGTCGCGCGCCAATCCTGCAAAAAGACGAAGATCGTCAGGAACACCAGCGCGATCGCGATGAACAGGGTTTCGTAGACCTCGGTGATCGACGCCTCTACGGCCTTGGTGGTGTCGAATGGAATGCTCCACTCGAGCCCGGCCGGAAAGTTCGCGTCGAGTCGATCCATTGCTGCGCGGACCGCTGCTGCGACGTCGAGCGCGTTGGCACCGGGCAGTTGGTAGATCGAAATCGCGGCGCACGGGTCTCCGTTCAGGGCCGCAAATTGATTGTAATTCTGTCCGCCGAGTTCCACCCGGGCGACGTCGCGCAACCGCGAGATCCGGCCCATCTCGCCTGTCTTCAGGATGATCTGTTCGAATTGCTCGAGATCCTGAAGTCGGCCGAGGCTGTTGATCGCGTATTGAAAGCTCTGGCCCGACGGCGCGGGGGGTTGCCCGATCTGACCCGCGGCAACCTGGACGTTCTGCTCGCGAATTGCAGTCGTGACATCCTGGGCGGTGAGGCCCCGAGACTTGAGCTTTTCGGGATCGAGCCAGATCCGCATGCTGTAGTCGGACCCGCCGAAGATCGTCACTTCTCCTACACCTTGGATACGCTTGAGTTCGTCGGCGAGCCGCAGCGTTGCGTAGTTGCTCAGGAAGAGCGTGTCGTACTCGCCTTCTTGCGCAGTGAGGGTGATGAGCAAGACGATACTCGTCGATTGTTTCTTGGTCGTCACACCCTGACGTTTCACTTCTTCGGGAAGTCGTGCTTCCGCGATCGCCACGCGGTTCTGCACGAGCACCTGCGCCATGTCGAGGTCGGTTCCAACCTCGAAAGTCACGGTCAACGCGTAAGAGCCGTCGTTCGCACTCGTCGACGACATGTAGATCATGCCCTCGACACCGTTGACCTGTTGTTCGATCGGCGCGGCAACCGTATTCGCCACGACTACCGCGTTTGCTCCGGGATAGGTGGTCGAGACCTTGACGGTGGGCGGCGTGATCTCGGGATACTGGGCAACCGGAAGAGTCGGGAGCGTCACGACCCCGCTGAGCACGATCACAATCGCGATCACGCCGGCGAGAATCGGACGCTCGATGAAAATGCGGGAGAACATCGGCCGCTACTCGGCGGATGGTTCGGCTGCGGTGTCCGACACGACCGCGGCGGTTTCCGCGCCGACGCGCTCGGCGGCAACCTGCGCTCCCGGCCGGGCGCGCTGAATACCCTTCACGATCACCCACTCGTCGGGCTTCAGTCCGCTCTCGACGACCCGCATGCCATCGAGAATCGGGCCGACCTCGATGCGGTGACTTTCGACGACATCCTGATCGTTCACGACCAGCACGAAGCGCCCGGTCTGATCCGCACCGAGCGCACGCTCGGTTACGAGCAGCGCGCCTTCTTCCTCGCCAATCGGAACTCGCAGGCGAACGAAGGTGCCCGGAATGAGGATCTCGTCCTCTTCACCTTCGTTCGGAAGCAGTGCGCGGACTTCGTATGTCCCCGTGTCGGGGTCGATCGCGCTCGCCGTATAATCGACCCGTCCCTCGAACGGAAATCCCTCGTCATTCGCGCGCGCAACCTGAACGAGCGTGCGCTCGCGATTCTCGTATTCGACCCCAAGTTCCTCGCGGCGCTTCTGCACGAGTTCTTGCAGCGCGAGCAGTTCTAATTCGCTCAAATAAAAATAGACGTGGATCGGAGACATCCGATCGATCGTCGTGAGGATCGCGCTGTTCGTGGTGTCGATCAGATTTCCAATATCGACGTAGTTCCGCCCCACACGTCCGGAAATCGGCGAGCTGACGTGCGCGTAATCGAGATCGAGCTGGGCGGCTTCGATCGCAGCTTTCGATACCGCGACGGCTGCGACCGCCTTGTCGCGCTGGGCGCGCAGTTTCAAAACATTGAGCTCGCTCAGCGCACCTTTTTCGAACATCAGATTGGCGCGGTCGTACTCGGTCTGCGCGAGCTTGTATTCGGCCTCGTCACTCTCGAATTGAGCCTGGGCGGAATCGAGGGCGACCTGAAAGGGCTTGGGATCGATCGTGAAGAGTAATTGGCCTTGCTCAACGTGATCACCCGGCTTGAAGTGCATCTCCTTCAATACACCCTTGACCTGGGCCCGCAGCGCCACGGACTCGACCGACCGCGTGGTGCCGGTGAATTCCGAGTAGCGGATCACGTCGCGCACAATCGGGCGCTGCGCGGTCACCGAGGGCGGCGGCGGCTCGGAGTACTCGTTGCGACCGCAGGCGAGCAGGCCCCCGACGAACAGCAACGCTGCGGCCGGAAAAAGCGTACGAATCGCACGGGAACCGTGAGCAAGGGCGGCCCGGCTCCAGCGTATCGGCTGCATCGTGCTCCTCTCTGCGCGGCGCGTGGCCCGCCGTCGACAGGGAATCTAGACGAAACGGCGAAAACTCTCCGCGGGGCCGCCCGCTCCACGCCGAGGCAGCCATTTCAGTCGGTCGGTTCGCGCATCGGGCTATGGCAGGTGAAGCCGCAATCCATGCGCAAATCGAGCGCAGAACCATCTCCACGCGAGGACCGTCTCAGCGCGCGCCAGTCAGCCGGGCCCCGCGGGCGAATCGACCCTTATGGCCGAGTCTACTTTCCCTATTGTATTCTGGTACCTAGCCCATCATCCGTTCCCCGATCGAGGTCGGTATCGCTGTGGCGCCCGCGTCGAACCGCAGCGAGCGTCGTCGGGGTACTGCGAATAAGTGGAGCGTATTTGGCGTCTCTTGTGAATGGGAGCAGAAACGGGTGAACGGCAGACAAAGAGGCGATAGAAGGCTGAGGACCTGGACGAAGAATGGGTGGGGGAGAGGAGAGCGGGTGAACCATTTCGATGACCAGCGCCCCGCGTTCTGGCTGCTCGCCGCAGGGCTCGCGATGATGCTGGCCTGCGCTTCGACGCAGGAATCCTCTTCGATTCCCACCCAACCACCGTCGCAGAGCCAACAGCCACCAGAGCAGGCCTCAGAGAGCGCTGGCGAGGGCCAATCGCAGGGCGAGTCCGGCGCGAAATCGGAACAGGCGTCGGAGGCAGAAGCGGCTGCGGATTCCCAGAGCGCGGCTGCGGAATCCGCTCAGGGAGAAGCCGGTGAATCGGCACAGAGCGAATCCGGCGGCGGCGAGGCCGCGCAGCAGGCAGACTCTGCAGCCGCTGAAGTAGCGGAAAACGCTGGCGAATCGGGCGATGCCGGAGATTCGGCAGAAGCCGCTGAGCAAGCGGGAACCGACGCCGGCGAGTAGCCGGAGCCGAAGGCAGCGAGGCCGGAGCCCAGCAGCAGGCCGGTGCCGAGGGCCAGGCACAGGGCGACGAACAAGCCGGAGCCGAAGGCAGCGAGGCCGGAGCCCAGCAGCAAGCCGGTGCCGAGGGCCAGGCACAGGGCGACGAACAAGCCGGAGCTGAAGTCGGCGAGACCGGAGCACAGCAGCAAGCCGGTGCCGAAGGTCAGACCCAGGGTGGCGAACAAGCCGGTACCGAGAGCGCCGGGGATCTTGCCGGGAGCGGCAGCGAATCGGGAGCCGGCTCCTCCGAACAGGCAGGAAGAAGCCCGGGAGCGCTTGCGGGCGGTGATCAGCCTGCGGGTTCAGCGGGCGAGATCGGCGAGGTTGGCGGCGCGGGCCGCGAAGGCGGGCCGGGGGATCCGAGCGAAACCGGGAGCGGTGGCGCCGGC
>JAFDAW010000168.1 GCA_019313605.1 Deltaproteobacteria bacterium | reverse complement strand
CCCGAAGCCGAAGGACTCTCCGGTCGGCAGATGCAACAGATTGCCCGGGAGTTCAATTTTGCGGAGACCGCGTTCGTCTTCCAACCGGAAGCCGGGCATACCCGAAAAGTCCGGATCTTCACTCCAGCCGCCGAAATGCCGTTCGCGGGGCACCCCAACATCGGGACCGCCTTCTCACTTGCGACCGCCGGTGAGTTCGGTGAGATCGAAACATCGATCGAGGTGACATTCGAAGAGAAGGCCGGCCCGGTTCCGATTACGATTCAGAGAAGGGAGGGGCAGGCGATCTGGTGCGAACTGGTCGCACCCGAGACGCTCTCATTCGGGAAGACGATATCCACCGAACTCGTCGCATCCGCAGTCTCGCTGACCGAGAGCGACATCGTCACCGCGACACACGTGCCGCAGTTCGCGTCCGTCGGCTTGCCGTTTCTGATGGCGGAATTGAAGGACCGCCCCGCACTCGAGCGCGCGCGCGTTCAATGGGATGGGTTGGAGGCCATTGCCGCGCTGGGTGTGACCCCCGACATCCACCTCTATGTCCACAGTGGTGATGCGTTCGATATCCGCGCGCGCATGTTTGCACCGATGGATGGGGTTCCCGAAGACCCCGCCACAGGCAGTGCGAACTGCGCGCTCGCGGCGCTGCTCAGTCACTGCAGCGATCGATCGAGCGGCGAATTCCAATTCCGGATCGCCCAGGGCGTAGAGATGGGAAGACCCAGTGTTCTCGAGGCGCGCGCCAAAAAGCGCGATGGCGCCGTCGTCGGGGCGTGGATCGGCGGCTGCTGTGTTGCGTTCGCCGAAGGTTCCATCGAAATCGACTAGTGGGCCGGAGGAGGGCGCCCATGCCCCCCTCCTGGCAGGGCGCTCCGACGATCTGCGCTAGATGGCGAGTTCGTTCGATTCGCAGGCTGTCGAGTGAAGGTTGACGCCGAGCTTGTCGCCGGTCGAAATTTCGACCTGAACGTGCGCGGCCTTCCAGCCTTCAGCGGCTTCGTCGAGCGCAATCTCGACCACCCGCCCGTCCATCCCGATCACCGCGGTGACGTAGGCTGTGGGCGCGCCGCCCCTGGCTCTGCCCTTGTTCGGCGTCGCGCCGTTGCGGGCTTTCACGGTCGCCGCGACGACCGTTGCTTCGGCGGCGTCTCCGCCATCGCCCATCAGCATCACGGACACGGTGTCTCCGATGGCGACTTCGCAAAATGACGATTCGAATTCGATGATCGAACCATCGGAGAGTTCCTGGAGCGAGATGGCCGCCTCTTCGAAGGCCGTAGCTGGAAGTGCCACCCCCAAGAAGAGCGGCAGCACAGCGAGGCTTTGCGATTTAAACACTTGGATCCCCTTTTCGATTGGGTTCGCACCGGCGTTTCTCCGTCGGTGCGAACGGTCGGTTCCTGTCACCGCCAATGGATAGGAGTTGTCGGCCGCAATGGCAGTGACCGCAGCCACGGCAGGTCGGATGCAGGTAAGGCGCAGCGAATGAAATGCGAAACGCGGATTCTGGCGATCGCATTTCGAGGTTCGGATCGAATCGGCGACCGGGTAATGGGATCGAGGTTGAGAATCGGGTCCTGGGGCGGCCGAGGTTGTCTTTCGCCTTGGCCTCGTGTATCAACCGCCGCAGTGCAGTAGGTGCTCCGGCCCAGGTCAGGGCCGGGTGAAAAGGGAAGTGAGGTGCGGAGAGGGGTCCTCTCCAATTCCTCCGCGGGCGCGCCGCCGTAATGGGTTGGTCCCAGAACCAGGGACCGTCGATCGAGAGCAGAGCCACTGTCCAACCTGCAACGGGTCGGATGGGAAGGCGACTGGTCGAGCAACCCTAAGCCGGAAGACCTGCCAACTGCCGAAGAAATGCGCCCTCGCATTCAGGGTGCTCGAGTCGGAACGCCTTGGCGTTCCCGGATCTCCATTCATCCGCCTCGAGAACTCCTGCGAACCCGAGGGCCGGTGTTCGTGTAGACCCCGCGCGAAACGGGGCAATGGAGGTTTCACTGTGTCGCTGTTGGATCGATTTGTATCACGTGTCGCCGCGAAGAGCGGTGTATTTCCCGCCACGCTTTGCCTCGGTGCGCTGTTGTGTTCTCTGGCTGCCGCGGATTCCCTCGCCGACGAAATTCCGGTCGACGAACCCGCGGACACGAGCCACGCTGACACCGAGCTCGCGGAACCCACACCCGAAGTCGACAAGTCCGTGGACACCAGTCTCGCTGACACCGAGCCCGAATCCGCTCCCGCGGCGCTAAATGTCGGCGAGGTGTCGGTGACCGCGACCCGGGCCGAGCGCGACGTGCTCGAGGTGCCCGGTAACGTCACCGTGATCAACCGCGAGCAGATCGAGCAAAGCGGGCTGCGCGAAGTACCGGAACTGCTGCGCCGAATGACTGGCGTCCACGTCACCAACCTCACCGGCTCGCCCGACGGCTACGCGATGGAAGTCCGCGGTTTCAACGATGGTGGCGGCAATGGCTCCAGCACGCTGGTGTTGGTGGACGGGCGCCGCATGAACGAGGCCGATAGCGGTAACGTCGACTGGTCGCGCATCCGCCTCGACAACGTAGAGCGCATCGAGATCGTGCGCGGACCCGCCAGCGCCGCATGGGGTGACAACGCCATCGGGGGTGTGGTGCAGATATTTACGCGCCGCGGTAAAGGCGACGCCACGGCCACGCTCAAGGGGAACTTCGGCAGCTACGACAACTACGGAGGCAGCCTCTACGCCGGGGGCACCCAGGGCCCAGTCACGGCTTCGCTGTTCGCAGATGGGCTCGACTCCGACAACTATCGCGACCGATCCGACTTCTGGAGCGCACAAGTGAAGGGTGACGTCCGCGTCGAACTGGGCGAGAACCTGTCAGTGGCCGTCAGCGGGGGTTACCTCGAAGACGAGCGCGACCGGCCCGGCGCGTTATCCCAGCAGCAGATCAGCATGTACGGGCGACGCGCGGCCAATCCGGACACCGTGGGCGACGAATTGAAGCGCGATCGATACCACATCGATGGTCGCATCGAGTGGACCCCACGGAAGAACATGCTCTTCACGCTGCGGCCCTACTACCAGGAGCGCAACGACGATGGCCAGATCACTTCGGTGGTCACCTGGCCGCCGCCGGAGCACCCCGTGGCCTTCCTGAACGACACCAAGATCGAGACGTTCGGCGTCAACCCCCAGGGCCAGATCGATCACAAGTGGAGTTGGGGCACCAATCGGCTGATCTTCGGGACCGACATTCTGCGCGACGACATTCGCCGGGACGACACCTCCGTCAATACCGACACGGGTATGCAGGAATACCTTCCCAGCAACAAAAAGTCCAAGCGGCGCATCTACGCCGGCTACGTGCAGGACGAACTCCAGGTCGGGAAGCAGGTGACGCTGTCGGCCGGCCTGCGTTACGACTCGACCGAGGTGAGCGGCAAGGACCTGATAAACGGCGACAGATTCGAGACGGCCGATGGCGACGACGACTTCTGGAGCCCCAAGGCGGGCATCGTCTGGCGCTTTCGCAGCGATGCGTCCGCCTACTTCAGCTACGCGAGGGGTTTCCGCATGCCCAACGTCGACGAGGCCTTCGGCTTCTTCGGCTTCAACGAGGGACTCGACCCCGAAAAATCCGACAGCTACGAGATCGGCGCCAAGCTGCGCCGCGAACAGATTCACTTCGACCTCACACTCTACCGTCTGGATGTCAAGGACCAGATTCTGTTCAACCACGAGATCGATGCCGCATTTGGATTGTTCGCCAATCCGCGCTCGGTCAACATCGACAAGGTGCGCCACCAGGGCGTCGAGGTTTCGACCCGCATCTTCCCCTGGAAGTGGCTCGAGATCTACGGCAGCTACACCTATGAGGACAACGAGATCCAAAGAGATCACTTCAGCATCGAGCTGGGCGAAGTGCGCCCGTCGCTGGATGGCAAGCGATTGCCGATCACCCCGGAGCACCGCGGTAACTTTGGCGTGAATCTCACGCTGCCCTATTGGATCGAGCTGGGCTTCAACGGAAACATTACCGGTAGTCGCTACATGGCCAACGATCTGCTCAATGAGTTCTCCAAGCTGTCGAGCTTCGCGGTCTTCGACACGCGGGCGGCCTTCCGGCCCAAGATCGGCAAGCACGTTCGGCTCGATGTGATATTCCGGGTGAACAACCTCTTGGACAACAAGTACGAGGAATTCGGCGGCGAGCGCACCTTTGTGCGCAATGAATTCGGCTTCTACCCCTCGCCCACCCGCAACTACATGGGCACGATTGCCGTGACGGTGACGCGGTGAGCGCGCGCGGAGTCATTGTTGAACGCACCCTGACCGTGTTCGCCCTGGTGACTACAATCGCGGCTTCGGCCTGCGGTGGCGTTCACCCCGAATACTGAAATCGCAATCCAGAGGAAGTTGGCGATGCCGGAAAAGGTGGTGCTTTCGTGGAGTGGAGGGAAGGACAGCGCGATGGCGCTCGAGGCGTTGCTCGGAGACGAGCGCTACGAGGTCGTCGGCCTGCTGACTTCGGTGGCCGAGGAGTACAAGCGGATCAGCCACCACGGAGTCAGGGAAGAGCTGCTCGACCTGCAGGCGGAATCGATCGGACTCCCGCTCGATAAACTCTACCTGCCGTCGGATGGGGGAGTGCCGTGCACGAACGAGCACTACGAGAAGTTGATGCGCGAAGCCCTGCAGCCGTACTGCGACGCGGGAGTGATGCGGATCGCGCACGGTGACCTCTTCCTCGAAGACCTCCGGGCCTACCGCGAAAAGAACCTGGCTCGGATGGAGATGCGCGGCGTCTTTCCGCTCTGGAAGCGCGACACCGCGAAGTTGATCCGGACGTTCATCCGATCCGGCTACAAGGCCTATCTCAGCTGCGTCGAGGGCGTGCTCGGCGAATCGTTTGCGGGCCGCACGATCGACGCGGATCTGATCGCCGACCTCCCCGAAGGCGTCGATCCCTGTGGTGAGTACGGGGAGTTCCATTCCTTCGTCTACGACGGTCCGATCTTCCGCAAGCCCATTGACGTCGTCGTCGGCGAAGTGGTGTGCCGGGATACCCGCTATTACGCGGATCTGCTGCTTCGCTAACTGTCGGGCCTTTGCAGCGAACCCGTCTGCCATTAGAGTGGTGGTTGCCATCAGGCGGGGGCTTTTCGTGAAAATTGCCAGAAATCGTGAAATGACGCCCCGGGTATCTGAAGCCCGATGACGCGGCTTCATCTCGTTGACGGAACCTTCGAGCTGTTTCGCGCGCACTTTTCGCAGCGGCCCGGCCAGCGCGATGCGATGGGTCGCGACGTCAAGGCCACGCTCGGGCTCGCGTCGTCGCTGTTGCAGCTTCTCGACGATTCGGCAGAAGCGGTTACCCACATCGCGGTCGCGTTCGACAATCCCGTTGAATCCTTTCGCAACGATCTCTTCGATGGCTACAAGACCGGGGAGGGCATGCCCGAAGAACTCGCGGCCCAATTCGACGATGCGGAGCGCGCAACCGCGGCACTCGGTGTGACGGTCTGGTCGATGGATCGCTACGAGGCCGACGACGCGCTCGCATCGGGTGCGGCGCGCTTCCGCGACGAGGTCGAGCAGGTTCGGCTGATGACGCCCGACAAGGATCTCGGGCAGAGCATTCGCGGTACACGAGTCGTGCAGATCGATCGGATGCGCAAGAAGCTCACGGATGAACCGCGGTTGCGCGAATTGCGCGGCGTGGGGCCCGCGAGCATTCCCGACTGGCTCGGGCTGATGGGTGACACTGCCGACGGTATTCCGGGCATTCCCGGCTTCGGCGCGAAATCTGCCGCCGCGGTCCTGGCCCACTACGAGCGGATCGAGAACATTCCGGACGATGCAGAGAAATGGGAGGTCACGGTTCGAGGTGCCAAACGCCTGGCGGCGAGCCTCGCCGAGCGGCGCGAAGACGCGCTGCTCTACAAGCGCCTCGCGACGCTCGCCGAAGACGCACCGATCAGCCGGAGCCTGGCGGAACTCGAGTGGAAGGGTGTACCGCGCGGGGCATTCGAGGATTTTTGCGCCGAGATGGGCAACGAACGCCTACTGACTCGCCCGCGGCGCTGGGCGAGCTGACGGGCGCGAGTCCGTTCACTCGATTCAAGCCAACACAGTCGCAGCCAGCGATCCGACGAGTAGCGCACCGTCGACGCATAGCGGGCTGAAA
>JAFDAW010000408.1 GCA_019313605.1 Deltaproteobacteria bacterium | reverse complement strand
GCGTTTGGGATCCCGGTCAAATTCGTGGGTGTCGGTGAGGCCGCCGAGGACCTTCGCGATTTTTCAGCGGACGAGTTCGTCGAAGCGCTGTTCGAGGATGCGACGGAGGCGGAATCGTCTGAATGATTCCAGGGTGGGTGTTGTAGATGACTCGATTTGTGATGGCACTCGATCAGGGAACGACTTCATCTCGCGCCATCCTCTTCGAGCGCGATGGGGGCATCGCGGCGGAAGACAGCCACGAATTTCCGCAGCATTTCCCCAAGCCCGGCTGGGTCGAGCACGATCCGCTGGAGATCTGGGAAAGTCAGCTTCGCGCCGCGCGCGGCGCTCTCGCCAAGGCGCGCGTCGAAGCGGACGAGGTTGCGGCGATTGGGATCACCAACCAGCGCGAGACGACGGTCGTCTGGGATCGAGCGACGGGCGATCCGATCCACCGGGCGATCGTCTGGCAGTCGCGGCAGACCGCCACGATCTGCGATGAACTGAGATCCCGGGGTCTGGAGGACGAGGTCCGCAAGCGCACGGGTCTCGTGATCGACGCCTACTTCTCGGCCACGAAGATCCGTTTCATCCTCGACGCAGTGGACGGCGCCCAGCAGCGGGCCGAGCGCGGCGAACTCGCCTTCGGGACGATCGACAGCTGGCTGCTCTACAAACTTACCGGCGGGCGGGTTCACGCGACGGAGCCTTCCAACGCCTCGCGGACGCTGATCTACAACATCCACGAGCACGATTGGGACGATCTGCTGTTGGGTGAGTTGGGGATTCCCCGCGCGATGCTGCCCGAAGTGCGCGACAGCAGCGGAAACTTCGGGGTCGCAGGATCCGAATGGTTGGGCGCCGAGATTCCGATTGCAGGAATCGCTGGCGATCAGCAGGCTGCGCTCTTCGGCCAGGGCTGCACGAAGCCCGGTCTTGCGAAGAACACCTACGGGACCGGCTGTTTTCTGTTGATGAACACCGGGGAGGACGCGCACGTTTCGAGTAGCGGGCTGATTACGACGATCTCGAGTAGCGGGCTGATTACGACGATCGCGTGGTCGATCGGCGGTCGGGTCGAATACGCGCTCGAGGGCAGCGTGTTCGTCGCCGGAGCTGCCATCCAGTGGCTGCGCGATGGCATCGGCCTGATCGAACACGCGCGCGATTCTGAGGCCTCCGCGCAGTCCGTCACAGATACCGGTGGCGTCTATCTGGTCCCTGCATTCGTGGGACTCGGTGCGCCCTATTGGGACGAGCGGGCTCGGGGTGCCATCGTCGGGATCACGCGCGGGACGACGCGCGATCACATCGTGCGCGCGGCGTTGGAGTCGATTGCGTATCAGACCCGGGACGTGGTGGAGTGCGTTCGCGCGGATTCCGGACTCGAACTCGATGTGCTGCGTGTCGATGGGGGTGCCGCGGAGAACGATTTCCTGATGCAATTTCAAGCCGACATCCTGGGTGCGCGGGTCGAGAGGCCGCCCGTGCTCGAAGTCACCGCTCTGGGTGCCGCGTTGCTCGCGGGCCTCGGAGTCGGATTCTGGTCCGATCGCGCGGAGCTCGAATCGGTGGGTGAGGGCGCGCAGCTCTTCGAACCTAAGCTCGACACCGATCGACGCGAGGCACTCTACGCGAGCTGGAAGCGGGCGGTCGAGCGCTCCCGAAATTGGGAAGAGGTGTAGGTTTGGGAAGAACAGCAGGATTGGAATGAGGAGTTAGTTTGGGAAGCGTCAACGCAACATCGCGGCCTTCGCAGCCGTTGGTCATCGCGCATCGAGGCTCTTCCGGAAGTCGCCCCGAAAATACACTTTCAGCTTTTCAGCTGGCTGTCGACCAACGCGCCGACATGATCGAAATCGATCTGCACTTTTCGTGCGACGACGAGATTGTCGTTCGACACGATTCGGATCTCACAAATCTCGGCGCGAAAGGCGAGCTTCGCGAGATGGACCTCGCAGACATTCGAAGCCTCGACGCGGGAGCGGGTGAGAAGATCCCGACTCTCGACGAAGTGCTCGATCGCTTCGGGCCGCAGATTCCGTTCAACCTCGAGCTCAAGAACGGATCCGAAGGCGTGTATCTCGGCCTCGAAGAGGCTGCGCTTCGCGCCGTGGAGGTGCGTGGATTGCTCGCGTCGACGCTTTTCTCCTCGTTTCACGACGAGATTCTCGGCCGGCTGCGCGCGCTGTCATCCGATTCGCGGTTGGCGGTCCTGGTATCGGCGCGCCAACCCGGGGGGGCACTCGAGCGGGCACGGGTGGTGGGCGCCGAGGCGCTGAACCCACGGTTCGAACTCGCCAACGTAGATTTCATCGATGCCGCGCACGCCGCCGGATTCGCCGTGTATCCCTATACGGTCGACGCGTTGGCGGATATGCGCAGCCTGCTCGAAGCCGGAGTCGACGGAATGTTTACCAATCACCCCGACCGACTGCGCAAACTGCTGGACGCTCCGCTCTCGAAAAAACCAGAGCGCGTTTGACTGATTGCAACGCGGTTTGATCCTGACTTTCTGCCGACTTCCATCCCGCCTGATTCGGCCGCTTCTTTCTTCGACAATCGCTTGACGTATTCCATCGGTCACCGGTAGGATCAAAGCGCAACGGGGGATCTCTTCATTTCCAAGTCAGCCTCGAAAAACAACGATTTCGATCGACTCGATCGCGCGATCAGAGCGCTGGTCGAGTCCCATGACGAACTCCGCAAGGAAA
>JAFDAW010000167.1 GCA_019313605.1 Deltaproteobacteria bacterium | reverse complement strand
CACCCCCGGCGATGCGTACACACCGAGGTGAGAATGCACGTCGATCACTCCGGGTGTGATCCACATCCCACCGGCATCCACTGAGATCGCGCCCCCAGCGTCCAGCTCGGAGCCAACGGCGACGATCTTCCCGTCGCGCATCAAAATACTGGCGCCTTCCAGCCGTTCGCCGGTGCCGGTCAGCACAGTCGCGCCGTTGAGCAATGTTGGCTTTGAATCGAGAGCCTGATATTGGCTCGCGTACGGGAGCGACTCGCCCTCTATCGATGCGGGCTGCTCATGCGCACATCCACCGAACACCACGAGAATTGTGACGCCGTTCAATATCGCGAGTTTCATCATCGACTCCAATCATGCCAGAAGCGAGGGCGACTATACCGCACATCGAATCTCGCAATATGTCGCCGAAATGGCTCCTTTCGCGCTCGGCATCAGAGCGATACCCCTGCTTCGATATCCGCCCCTTCGGGCCAACTCGCGGCTTAACGGAATTCTGAGTGATCAGACATCGCCGAAAACGTATCTTGAATTGCATATACGCACAGTTTTTCGACACAGTGTTTCGCCCATGGGGGCCATGCAGGCTGCGGGAGGCCACCGATTGAAGCGCCGAGTAATCCACCGGCGCATCTCAACTACACGCGCGACTCGAGCGTCGAGTTACGCCGTGACGGAATCATTCAAGAATGGCTCGAATGGAACGCTCCAGGTAACCCTCGCGCGAATCTGTTCGTATTGGCGAGTAGCTGCGCGTTTGTTGTCAATCAGAGGGGATCGAAGATGAGACGATCGTGTTCCTCCCACCTCGTCGCATCGACCCTATGGCTTCGATTGCTGCTCGCGGCTTCGCTGCTCCCCCTCGCCACAACGGCGCAGGGCGCAGGGCCACGGGAGTACAACGGCTTCAAGCTCGAGCCCTCCCTCATCCCGATCGACGACATCTTGAGAGGCGGCCCAGATCGCGACGGTATCCCCGCCCTCAACCGCCCCAACTACGATGCCGCGGGCGAAGCCAGCTGGGGCGACGACGAAATCGTCATCGGCGTCGTTCGCGGGAAAGAGGCTCGAGCCTATCCAATCGCAATTCTCGTCTGGCACGAGCTCGTCAATGACGAACTCGGCGGCGATCCGATCCTCGTATCTTACTGTCCGCTCTGCGGGACGGCCCTGGTGTTCGATCGCCAGCTGGAGGGGCGCGCGAGCGAATTCGGCGTTTCGGGCCTGCTCTACCAAAGCGATCTGCTGATGTACGACCGCAAGACCGAGAGCCTTTGGTCGCAGATCGGCGCCAACGCGGTCACTGGCACACTCATGGGACAGAGACTCGAGCTACTGCGTTCAAGAACCATGACGTGGAAAAACTGGCGGGAGGCGCATCCCAAAACCACGGTTCTTTCAAAAAAGACCGGATTCCAACGCGATTACGGACGGACACCCTACGACGACTACGAGACCTCGAATCTGCTCTACTTCCCTGTAAAGCCAGACACCCGCCGGCATCCGAAGATGCCGACTCTCGGCCTGCGAATCCCCAACGGTCCCAGTCGCGCTTACCCGGGTGAAGAAATCGCGCGCGCGGGCGGGCGGGTCGAAGACGTGTTCTCCGGTCAACGCGTATTGGTGACCTACGATTCAAGAACGAAACGCTTCGACTTCGAAGTTCCGGAAGGGATCGAGGTCGTCGAGGGCTTTTGGTTCGCCTGGGCGGCCTTCCATCCCGAGACCAGCGTCTACACCGCCACTGGCGCCCCGGCACGCCAGAATCCCTAGGCGAAGCGGCGAAGCAAGAGGAAGACCGTGTTTGCAGCCCACCTCAAGCGAATCTTCGTCATGCCCTTCTTCGCGTTTCTGGGCGTAATTGGGATCTACTCTCTGTGGCGCGTCGCCATCTCGCTCGCGAGCACCCGATCTCGACGGCGAATCGCTCTAAGGTTCGCTGCGGCGGCAGTAGCGATCATCGCCCTGTGGCACAGCTCGCCCGTGCTTCTCTGGCACCTGCGCCTGGAGGATCAACTCGGCAGCCATGGCAACGCCGAACGGCAGCATTCCCCGCTCGAGAGGACATCAGCGGGAGGGGGAATCGGCTGGACCGAGATCGTGAGCGGAGAGATCTCGCTACGCGCACCGGTGATGCTCGAGGAGCGCGGGCAGTGTGCCGAATGCGCGGTCAAATGCCGCCTGCCCCTGGTGGACGGCGGCATTCTCGCGATATTCGACGCGCCCCCGCCCGAGAGTTACGCCGAAGCCCTCGACGGCTTCGCGCCCGACTCGGACGACATCACTTGGCTGCGCTCCGTGCCGGCCAATTGGCGAACGATCGATGCGCTGACCGACCGCGTACGCGTCCGCCCCCCGCCTCCGCCCAGCTTCCGCTATCGCGCCGAAGGCAGCCGCGGCGTCGTGACAGAGTTCGTCGTCGCGGGGACCCCCCGCTACGTAATCTACGCCTATGGTGACGACGAGCGTCCGGCCCGCGTGATCGGACTGACCGGCGTCTCCCGAGTGCGCTTGCGAACCATCCTCGGTGAACTTCGGGTGGAGCCGGAGCGATTGGGTAGAGCTTCCTCCTGCTCGTCCTAACAAGGGTCTGCAACTCGAACGGCCGAATCCTGAGTGATCAGACATCGCCAAAAACGCAGCTTGAACTGCCTATCCGCCGCAGGGCGGAGCGCAGGTCACCTCCGGGAAAGTGGAATTCGCATGTTGGGCGCTTTTAAATGCGACTAACAGATTCAGCAAGGGACGCGGGGGCGCCCGGTCGACCGGACGCCCCACGAGAGTTCGTGATCGTACCGCGGCCTTAGAACCGTTCTTGCCAGACGCCCCTCGACCAGATCTTGCCCTTGAGCAGGTTGTTGTTATCCAACTTGAGGCTCGTCACCTTCTTTCCGATGTTTCCGGCATCTTCCTGTTCTTCGATGCACTGCTGGGCCGAGGCGATCTGATCAGGTGAGAGAGCGCCCGGGATTTGGCATTTCGTGAGCGTGCACTTGGATTCGATTCTATCGGTGTTGTCGTTCGATTTGCCCTTGAGCTGCACCTTTTTGCAATCGAGATCGAATTCGGTGTTCACGGTGATGCCGCCCAGCTCGGCGACGTTCATATAGGCGCGGGCGTTGTTGTCTGTTTTCTTCTGGTCCACCTTGCCCTGATTCGACGAGATGGTGACATTGTCCGGATGCTCGCTGTAGCACCCGATCTCGAAGGAGTCGTTGAGGCTTCCACAAAAGAAATAGACCCCGGTTGAATAATCCTCCCCAGAACCATCGACCCACCCCCCGGAGCCGTTGAAATTCGGCGAGTTCGGATCGATAGTTCGATCCGCATTGAAGACGGCACCCGCCACTCCCGTGATCAGGATCAGAGCCGCCGTCGCCAGCAATGCCGGTGAAACCTTCCAGATGGACTCGGAAAAGAGCATGACGTTCCCCTCTCTCTTGATGATTACCTGATTGTCGAAACTGGATTGGGTGCGAGTGAATCGGGCAGAGCACCCCCCATTGAGCGGGATCAATTCTACCACTCAGGGAGGAGCGCAAACCACTTCCGAGAAACGGGAATCCGCCTGTTGGCCGCTTTCGAATCTGACAGCTAGGAGAGCGCGAGCATTCGATCGATCGGGCGGAGTGCGGCTTCGCGAATGGACTCGGGGACGGTGACTTGGGGGCTGAGGTTTCGGAGGCAGAGGTAGAGCTTCTCGAGAGTGTTGAGCCGCATGTAGGGACATTGGTTGCACGCGCAGCTCTCGTCCATGCCGGGCGCCTGGATCAGTTCTTTGTCGGGCGCGCGCTGGTGGATCTGGTGAAAGACACCATCCTCTGTCGCGATGATCAGCGTGCGGGCGGGCGAATCGATCGCGCGCTGGATGATTCCCGTCGTCGAAGCGATGAAATCGCTCAGCGCGAGTACCGCGTCATCACACTCCGGATGTGCGAGCACCTCGGCGTCCGGGTGGCGGACTTTGAGCTTGGCGAGGCGCTTGGCGCTGAATTGTTCGTGAACCACGCAAGTGCCCTGCCAGATGATCAACTCGGGCGTATCTTTCTGCTGCTCGACCCAGCGCGCGAGGTGGCGGTCCGGCGCAAAGATGATCGGCCCCTTGCCCAACGCGCGCGCCATCTTCACCGCGTTCGAAGAGGTGCAGATCAGATCGCTCAGCGCCTTCACCTCGGCGCTCGTGTTGATGTAGCTGAGCACCGGCGGTCGCCCGTGCTCATCGATGAACTTGCGGAAGTCGTCGGCCTGGCAACCGTCGGCGAGTGAGCAGCCCGCATCCAGATCGGGGACGACGACCGTGCGTTCGGGATTCAGGATCTTCGCGGTTTCGGCCATGAAATTAACGCCGCAGAATGCAATGACGTCCCGATCCACCTTCTTCGCTGCCTGTGCGAGCGCGAGCGAATCACCGACGAAATCCGCCAGATCCTGAACTTCCGACTCTTGATAGTAGTGGGCGAGCAGCACGGCGTTGCGCTCGCTCTTGAGCTCCAGAATCGCCTCTTCCAGATTTTCCGGAAGGTCCTCTTCGATCGCCTCGTCGGCGCTCGATTTCAGCAGGGCATCGGCCATACCAGAGGGTACCGCTCGGGATCGTCGACGGGTAGCGGGGGTCGACGAGCGACCCGATTCAACCGCTCACAGATCCCAGAAGAAGTCCTTGTTGCTGAGTTCGGCGTCCGGCTCCGCGTCTTCGCGCCGCTGCCCGCCGGGCGTCACTTCGTCGCGGCCGCTCGCGATCCGCTCGACGTGCTCCTCGAGGTCCCGGGTTTCGTTCTCCCAGTAGTCGGCGGTCCCAAAGTGTGGAAAGGCCGCCGGAAACGCCGAGTCCTCCCAGCGCTTCGCGATCCAGGCCGCGTAGAAGATGAAACGGAACGCGCGCAGGGGCTCTACGAGCCGGAGCCACGTGTTGTCGAAATCGCGGAACTGCCGGTAGGCGTCGATCAGCAGCGAACGCTGGCGCAGGCCCTCGGCATCGCGCCCGGGCAGCAACATCCAGACATCGTGAACCGCGGGGCCGACCACCATGTCGTCGAAGTCGAGAAAAAACCAACCCTCGTTGCCGTTGAGGATGTTGCCCATATGGCAATCCCCGTGAATGCGGTGCACCGGAATCCCCCGGCTTCGCTCTGTATAGATTTCGGCCACCTGTTCGACGCAGCTCCGATAGCGCTTCGCGACCTCGGCGGGCAGAAAGGACCGTTCCTCGAGCAATTCGAGCGGCGCAAATGCGGACGTCGGGGGGTCGAGGCGCGCGCGGTAGGGTGCGTCGCGGGCGGCGCCGACGTTGTGAATCCGGGCCAACAGGCGACCGAGGATCTGGATCTGCTCGTCCGTGAGTTCGTCGGGCGAGCGCCCACCGGTCCGGGGCCAGATCGCAAATTGGATGACCGGGATCTCCGCCTCGCGAAGGTCCGCGAGAAACTGGTGTTCTTCGAGAACCGCCTCGCGCGTCCAACGGCCGGGGCGATAGAACTTCGCGACGATGTGGCGACCGTCTTCGAGCCGCAGATCGTAGACGCGATTCTCCAGGCAGGTCAGCGGCGTACAGTGGCCCGTCGGCGCAAACCCGGCGGCCTCGATGGCCACCAGCACGCGATCGGGCGTCAAATCCAGAAAGAAATCGGTCACAGTTGCCGATAGTACTCAATCGACGCCGAAAGATTGCTGTGCCCAAGTCGTTTCGTTAACATTCCCGGCTACTTGCGCTCCAGGAGAAATGCGTATGACGGCTCCCGAGAACGCGAGACGGGATTCCCCGTGGATGTTTCGGACCTACTCGGGCCACTCGTCGGCCCGGGCGAGTAACGAGCTCTACCGAACCAATCTCTCGAAGGGCCAGACGGGCCTTTCGGTCGCCTTCGATCTGCCGACCCAGACCGGCTACGACTCCGATCACCCGCTCGCGCGCGGTGAAGTCGGAAAGGTCGGCGTCCCGATCTCGCACGTCGACGACATGACGGCGCTGTTCAAAGAACTTCCGCTCGAGAAGATGAACACGTCGATGACGATCAACGCCAATGCCGCGTGGTTGCTCGCGCTCTACGTCGCGACCGCCGAGCGGACCGGTGCGGATCCGAAGAAACTCCAGGGGACGACCCAGAACGACATCGTCAAGGAGTATCTGTCGCGCGGTACGTACATCTTCCCGCCGGAGGCGTCACTCAAGCTGATCAGCGACATCGTCGCCTACACGGTCGACTCGATTCCCAAGTGGAACCCGACCAACATCTGCTCCTACCACCTGCAGGAAGCGGGCGCGACACCGGTTCAGGAAATCGCCTATGCGTTGGCCACCGCGATTTCCGTCCTCGACCTGGTGCGCAGCCGCGAGGATGTGCCCGAAGCTGCGATCCCGCGGATCGTGGGCCGCATTTCATTCTTCCTCAACTCGGGCATTCGCTTCATTGAAGAGATCTGCAAAGTCCGCGCAATGGCCGAGCTATGGGACGAGATCACCCTCGAGCGCTACGGCGTGCAGGACGCCAAATTGCGTCGCTTTCGCTATGGGGTGCAGGTGAACAGCCTCGGGCTAACCGAAGCCCAGCCCGAAAACAATGTAATTCGCATCGTCCTCGAGGCACTCGGAGTCACTCTCTCGAAGAATGCGCGCTGTCGAGCCCTGCAGCTGCCGGCCTGGAACGAGGCCCTCGGCCTGCCCCGCCCCTGGGATCAGCAATGGTCGCTGAGGATCCAGCAGATTCTCGCTTTCGAGTCGGACCTGCTCGAGCACGAGGATATCTTCGATGGCTCCCACGTCATTGTGGAGAAGACCGGGGAACTCAAGCAGGCGGCGCGCCGAGAATTGGATGTGGTGCTCGAGATGGGCGGGACCGTTGCGGCGATCGAGAACGCCTACATGAAGCAACGGCTCGTCGAGTCGCAGACTGCGCGAGCCCGGGCGATCGAAGACGCTGAAATCACAGTCGTTGGCGTCAATGCGTACACGAACGCCGAACCTTCTCCGCTGATGGATGGGCAATGGATCCTGAAGGTGGACGAATCGGCGGAGCAAGAACAGGTCGAGCGCCTCGTCGAGTTTCGAAGCAAGCGCAATCGTGCAGATGTCGAATCTGCTGTGCAAAACCTCGATGATGTACTTCGCAACGGCGGCAACATCATGCCCGCGTCGATCCGCGCCGCCCATGCGGGAGTGACCACGGGCGAGTGGGCCGACGTTCTACGCAGCCTCTACGGTGAATTCCGCGCTCCGACCGGTGTGGTTGCAACCGAGGGATCCGGTGGCAGCCAGGCGACCGCAAACACGCGAGACCGCGTACACCGCCTGGCGGACACGCTGGGGCGCCCGCTCAAGATCCTCATCGGCAAGCCCGGCCTGGACGGCCACAGCAACGGCGCCGAACAGATCGCGGTGAAAGCGCGAAACGTGGGCATGGAGGTCGTCTACGACGGCATCCGCCTCGAACCCGGCGAAATCGCCGCGTCCGCGCGCGATGAAGGAGTTCACCTCGTCGGACTCTCGATCCTATCCGGCTCGCACTGCGTGCTGGTCATCGACGTTCTCGACAAGCTGCGCGAACTCGGACTCGGCGACCTACCCGTCGTCGTTGGAGGGATCATTCCCGAGGAAGACGCGAACAAACTCTGCCAAGCGGGGGTGCGAAGGGTCTACACTCCCAAGGATTTCGATCTCACCCGCATCATGAGCGACATCGTCGACGTCGTGGAGGAGCCCAGCCCTGCCGCGTGATCTCGCCCAGCGACTGCTGGACCATGACCGCAACGCGGTACCCGAGGCGCTCAATCTCGCCGACGATCGCCGTGCCGATCGCCGCGAAGAGACGCTCGAACTCCTCGACGTGCTCGACCGGGAGACGCCCTTCCCCGGTGCAGCCCGCATTGGGTTGACGGGCGCACCGGGTGCCGGCAAGTCGACCTTGCTCGACGCGCTCGTGCGCGAATTGAGACCGAAGGGAGAGACCGTCGCGATCGTCGCCGTCGACCCCTCGAGCCGAACCACGGGCGGCGCCCTGCTCGGCGATCGCGTTCGCGTCCGATCGGGCGCCTCGGATCCGGGGGTCTTCATCCGCTCGATGGCTGCGCGCGATCAACTCGGCGGCCTGGCCGAGAGCGCGTGGTCCGCCGTCGTCATCCTGGCCGCGGCTTTCGATCGGGTCTTCGTGGAGACCGTCGGTGTGGGCCAAAGTGAAAGTGATGTAGCCGCACTCGTAGATACGCTTGTTTATGTTGCAACACCCGGAACTGGAGACGCATTGCAATTCATGAAGGCCGGCATTCTCGAATACCCGGATGTCTTTATCGTCAACAAAGCCGACTTCGGAGCCGCGGCAAAACGCACCGCGAGCGAACTCAGGGGCAGCATCAACCTGGGCGACCGGGGTGTCTCCCACACCGAGGCGGCCGTGATTCTCACATCTGCAAGCGCTGGCGAAGGAATCGACGAACTGGTTTCCGCGATCGACGCACACCGTCAGAAGCTGATCGACGACGACGCACTTCGAGAAAGACGACTGCGCGGCCGAGAAATCCAACTGCTCGGCGCACTCGAGCGGCGCTACGGTGCATTTGGCATCGAGCAATTCGGAGGTCGACGAGCCCTTCGCGAACACGTGCGTCAAGACGATTCGGTCTCCGCATTCGCGCTGCTGGCGCGACTCGGTCTCGAGATCGAAGAAGCCCTGCGGAAGAGCCACTGATGCCGATGTCACAATCCGTCCAGACACTGTTCGAAGCCGTTCGCGAGGCGTGCTCATCGGGCGCGTGGTCCCGAGGCGTGGAACTCTCGCGCTCCGATAGCGTGACCGGCGAACGCGCCGATGCCAAGGAAGTCACCATCCGCGTCTCGACGCGCGGTGGCCTCGTCTGCCCGTTGGTCACCCTCTGCCCGAGCGAGGACGAATGGGATTGCGACTGTGGGGGCCGCGAAAACCCCTGCGAACACGTCGCCGCTGCGGTGATCGCGCTTCGCAAAGCGAGGAAGGAGGGACTCAAGCTGCCCGTCAACAGCGAGAATCGCGGGCGAATTGGTTATCGCTTCAGCCGAAAGAATGCGGGCCTGGCAATGGAGCGGGTGGTCGTCGCCGGCAAGGACTCTCCGCCGCTTCGCGCCGCCCTCGCTTCGGTCGCATCCGGCCAGGTAGACGGCCCCGACTTTCTCGCCACCGAAGCCGACCTCGCCGTCGAGCACCTTCTCGGTGCGCGGGCACACGGCCTGGTACCGCGGGGGTTCACGGAAAGCCTCTTGAAGGCCCTCGAGGGAGCGAGCGACATCCTGCTCGAAGGGCGTCCGGTTCGAACCTCTTCAGAGCGCGTCGTCCCTCACGGAAGGGTAGTCGACGACGGCGATTGTTTCCGGCTGGTCGTAGAACGCGACCCAACGATCACCGAGGTCTTCCACAACGGTGTGGTGCTCTGTGGAGACGTCCTCCGACCCGTCGGTGATACGAATCTCACCGGGCGCGAGATCGAGCAACTGACGCGTGGGCGCATCTTCAGCCCCGACGGTGTTTCCGAATTGGTGACGGAGATCCTGCCCTCTCTGCAGAAACGAATTCCGGTAATGATCGATACCAAGCGCCTGCCTCGGACCGTCCAGGAAACCCCGCGCCTGCTTCTCAACGTGCAGAAGGAAAACGACGCGCTCACCGTGTTGCCCACATTGGTGTATGGAGATCCGATCATCGCCCGAGTGGACAGCGGACGCCTGAAGATCATGGGTGGAAAGGTGCCGGTGCGCGATGAATCCGCAGAGCGACACCTGATCCGCCGACTCCAGAACGAACTCGAGCTGGCCCCTGGGAAGAAGTTGCGCCTCAAGGGACAGGAGGCTGTCGACTTCTCCATCCGGCTCGAGAGCTGGAATGGAGAGATCCTTGGAGCGGGGCACGAGGATTTCTATCTCGCACCCGCCGTCGAGCCGCGCGTCGAAGTCGGCGAAGCCGGCCTCGACGTCTATTTCGAATCCACCGGAGAGACTGCTAGCGGTCCGGCCCAGACTCGAAGCGCCGACCCATCGCAGGTCCTCGCAGCCTGGCAGCAGGGAATTTCACTGGTTCCGCTGACGGGCGGAGGGATGGCGCCTCTTCCCGAAGATTGGCTGAGCCGCTTCGGGGATCGGATCGCAGACCTGCTCGCAGCCCGCAACGCTGCGGGCGATCTGCCGAGCTGCGCGCTACCGGATCTTGCGAGACTCTGCGAAGAAATGGAGGTTCCACCGCCGCCGGCCTTCGATGCCCTGCGAGAGCTCATCAGCAGCGCCGACGGAATTCCCTCCGCCGAGTTGCCAGCAGATCTGACAGCGACACTCCGAAGCTATCAGGTCACGGGAATCGATTGGCTCTGCGCGCTGCGCGACGCAAAACTCGGTGCGCTGCTCGCCGACGACATGGGATTGGGAAAGACCGTGCAGGCCTTGTGCGGACTGCGTGGACGGACACTCGTGGTCGCACCCACCAGTGTGCTTCATAATTGGGCCGATGAGATTACGCGGTTCCGGCCGGCCCTCACCTATAACGTCTACCACGGTCCAGGTCGCCAGCTGGACGAGAAGCGAGACGTCACGCTCACCACGTATGCGATCTTGCGTATCGACGCCGACAAGCTCGCCGAGGAATACTGGGACACCCTGATCCTCGACGAAGCCCAGGCCATCAAGAACCCCGATAGCAAGGTGACGCGGGCCGCCTATCGATTGCGGGGCGATTTTCGGATGACGCTGAGTGGTACCCCCGTCGAAAATCGCCTCGCTGAACTCTGGAGCCAGTTCCACTTCATCAACCGCGGCCTTCTGGGAGCGCGGCGCGACTTCGAGGAGCGCTACGCAAAACCCATCGGTGCAGGTGATCCCAATATCGCAATGCGCCTGCGCGAAAGGATCCGCCCCTTCGTACTTCGCCGGCTCAAGCGCGAGGTTGCCCCCGAATTGCCGCCACGCACGGACATCGTGCTCCACACGACGCTCACCGAGAGCGAACGCAATACCTACGACGCCATCCGCGCTGCAGCGCTCGAAAACGTCGTCGCTCAACTGTCGTCGGGTGCGAACGTCATGCAGGCACTCGAAGTCCTGCTCCGCCTTCGACAGGCGGCTTGCCACACGGCACTCGTGCCGGGCCAGACCGCAAAATCCTCCTCCAAAATCGAGTTGTTGCTGGAGTTTCTCGACGAAGTGCTCTCGGAAGGACACAAGGCGCTGGTTTTCTCTCAGTGGACTTCGCTACTCGACCTCGTGGAGCCGCACCTCGACCGCGCCGAGATCTCCTACACCCGACTCGATGGCACGACACGAGACCGCGCAGGCGTCGTGGAAAAATTCCAGAGCGTGGAGGGGCCGCCCGTTCTGTTGGCCTCCCTCAAGGCGGGTGGCCTCGGGCTCAATTTGACCGCCGCGGATCACGTATTCATCCTCGACCCCTGGTGGAATCCCGCCGCCGAAGACCAGGCCGCGGACCGCGCGCACCGCATCGGCCAGAACCGACCGGTCATGGTGTACCGACTGGTCGCAGAAGAAACCGTCGAGGAGGGCATCCTGGCGCTTCAGGAAAAGAAGCGCGCTTTGAGCGAAGCAGCCCTGGGTGGCGCAGCGGGTGCGCTCACTCGGGATGATCTGCTCTCGCTGCTCACCTGAGCGGAGGC
>JAFDAW010000010.1 GCA_019313605.1 Deltaproteobacteria bacterium | reverse complement strand
GCGACGGCAACACCGACCGGGCCGCCGCCCACGCCGACTCCGATCTTCTCGCCCACGCCGACGGCAACACCGACCGAAACGCCAATTCCACCGCCGCCCACGCCGACTCCCACGACAACCTCGATACCCTCGTCAACACCGACAACGACGGCATCACCGACGGCGACACCGCGCACGAGCGCCAGAATTGATCTGATCTGGGCTGACACCGGCACAGACGTAATCGAGAATGTCCCTGCTGGGAGTGAGATCACCCTACAGGTGATTCTGACCGCAGGTCCCGCTGGCTCGCAGGGCGCCGGCGTCAGCGTCGACTACAGCGGCATCGTGGGGCTCTCGGTGGTCTCCTTCGCAAGCACGGTCGGCGGCCCGCTGCCGCTGCTCCTGGGAACGACGACCGACACGGGATCCCGGGTGGAGAACATCAACTCCGCCTCCTTCCCGCCTACCGTGGGCACGGGTCTGTTGGTCGGACAGAGCCACCAGCTTGGAACGGTTACGTTCAACAAGAGTATTGATGTCGGCAATGGCACGTTCGAGATTCGATCAGACGCCAATGGTCCGACAGACGATGTCTTGGACCTCAATGGCAACGTCATCACCTTCGTGACCGCGCTCAACAGCGCCTACCTGATGAACTATGGGACACATCCGACACCCACCCAGTCACCCATACCTACATCGAGCGCGACACCGAGCCCGACACCTATACATACACCAAGCGCGACGCCGACGGGCCTACCGTCTCCGACGCCGACGGGCCTACCGTCGCCGACACCGGGCCTACCGTCAGCGACACCGACCGCCGTACCGTCCGCGACGCCATCGGCTATACCGACCGCGACGGCTACGCCGACTGCGGAACCGACGCCACTTCCGTGCTCCCTCGTCTGGCCGGAGACCACCTTCGTCACGAAGGCGAAGGGCCAGAAGGCGTCGAACAACGAGAAACTCACTCATACCATCCGTGGCAATATCATCGAGCCCAGCTCCCTGGGCGATACCGCCCACCGGATCCCGGTCTGCGCGGGTACGGAGGTCACGTCCACGATCACAGACACGACCGGCACGCCGACGAATACCACTTCGGGGAGCCTCGATTGTTCTCCCAGCGGCTGCGCGGGAGTCGTGAACGAGACGGAGAAATATCAGTCGGAATCCGAGGATGGCAAGGATAAGGACTCGATCACGTTCCTTCCGAAGTGAACAGAATCCTTCGGGGACGTTGGTGAATATTCACCAACGTCCCTACCTACTACCAGCGACACTCCGGATGCACGATAGCCTCGCAATCTTCCGGGATCCCTTGGTAGTCCTGCGGCGTGAACCGCATGTCGGGGGCGGAGTTCGCGAGGTCGACACAGAGTTTCGCCATGTCGGGGGCTGAATCCGGCACGCTCGTCGGGAAACAGTCGGCATTCGTCATCTCGCGGGAATAGGCTCTGCCAACACAGCTCTCGTTGACGGTCAGGTCGTCTGCCTGGTCGCAGTCTAGTTTCAAGTCGTCGAACGCGTTGATCATCGAGCAGGCCTCGCAGCGGGCTGTCGCGATCACGCAGTCTTCGACCTGACCCAGGTTGGGATCCCCCTCGCCGCACTCGCCCGGGAAGATCTCATCGGGATGGGCCTGCAGAGCGGTGCACTTCCTGTCGATCCCCCTCGCGAGCATGTTCTGGGCCCTGTTGATCTTTCTGTTCGAGGAGAAAACAGCCTGCAGCCTTGCTTCGAGGGTTGTGTCGTTGCCGACCGTCTCGTCCTTGAGGGCCCGTTTCTTGGCCTTGTTGACTTCCTTGAGGACGGTGTTTTCGAGCTTGTTGGCTCGCTTGAGCATCTCGAGCTGGCACCTGGCGGTGTCCTTGCTGTCGGCCATCGTGGCGAGGTCGGCGTCGAGCACAGGGCGGCCGAAGATCTCGTGGGTCAGCATCAAGGCGCCATCCTTGGCGGCTCCATTCACCGTCGCGGAGTCCGTATAGGCGAAGAGTGGAGGCACGTCGAGCGAAGCGCACTTCGCGCTCTCCCGCATCACCGTCCTTCTCCAAGCGCTCAGCACCTTGTCTTTGCGATCCACTGCCATGCAGCTGTCAAAAGTCATTGGCGCGATGAGCTTCTCCTTCTGGAAGTCCATCATGCACCGCTCGTTTTGCTTGAGTTGGACCTTGTTGACCTTCGCGCCGTTCTTGTTCATCTCGTTGACGCACACTTGTTGGCCCCGCGTGAGTGGAGTGACTGGCGCTGTGAGCTCGATCGCGCCGATGTCACCGAGTTCATTCACCGGGCGTTCGATGCTCCTCTGATCAGTCTCCAGCAGGGGGAAGCCGGACGCTGCAAGCGTCTTTACGGTCATGACGATTTCCGGATCTTCTCCCTCGTTGAGGGGGCCGGATGGAAACAGCGCGGCCCAATCGGTTTCTCCCAGCAGCTCGCTACCTATACCGGGAATCTGCGCGTCAAGCAGAGCGCGGTCGAGTCGGTGCCAGAAGTGGATATAGGGATGGTTGGAAAGGACCTTGGGCCATGTCAGCGCAGGGCCAAACCACAGCGTGTCGCCCAGGGTGAGGATGGGGTTTCCCGAAGGGTCCGTGTAGGGTTGAAACCCTTCGGTGTCGTCATCGAGATCAACGGAGCCGAGGAACGCTTCGAAATCGTTGGTGAAGCCCTCGGAAAACCCTTCGTCGAGTTCGTAATAACCCTCCAGGCGATCGAGGAGGATGGCCAGGAAATCGTTTCGGACACCGAGTGGAATATTGTATTCGGCGTAGGTGTCATCGGTTCGATAAAACAGCGTGGGAATCTGATCGAGAGCGCTTTCCTTGGGTTGGTAATACAGCACGGCCGGTTGGCCGGCTTCCACGCCCACGGAAAGAATGGTGCCGGAAAGCCCCGCGCCTTCGGCCTGATCCAACACATCGGCCACGGTGACTCCGTCCTCATCTCCAGCCTTGGGATAGTGCCTGCGAGAAAAGGTTTCCCAGGCGGGTTCACCCACGGGCACAAGAATCTGACTGAAATCGATGACGCCGAAGCGGTTGTATCCCCGGCTCTTGAAGTGGAGCAGGGAGCCCGTGAAGATGTCCTGGTTGTAGACGGCCCCGGGAGCGAATCCGCCGCCAGCCGCGGGATCGACCTCGTGAACCGTGTTGCCGGCAATCACACTGTGACCGATGCGCATTTGCTCGACGGCGTGGGCGTTGCCGATTGTTGCGGCGACACCACCGGCCAGATTGGGTCTGTCCAACGAGTCGGTTCGGGGCTTCCCGTATACCTGATTCTCAACGATCGTACTGCCATGAATTTGCATATGGCCGTTCGACATGTAGAGACCGCCACCACGCCAGTATCCGATGCCATACATGAAACCGGGTAAGCCGGGCAGGGGGCCGACGAGATTCCTCGCGATCGTAGAGTTCGTTACTTCCAGGATATTTCGATTGCCAATCCCTCCGCCGTCGGAATAAGCCCCGCCGCCGTACGTAAAGATTCCGTTGATGCGGTTGCCCGTGATCGCTGATTGATCGATGGTCGAAGTGCTCCTCAGAGTCTCGGCGCCGCCGACAGAGAAGACGCCGCCTCCGGAAACCCCGGTCGCGGAAAGGGAATTTCCGCTGACCACACACTTTTGCATTTCGACGGTATCCGCGTAGACACCGCCTCCAAAGACTCCGGCATCTCTCGATCTGGCTGGAACGGATGCATGTCTCCTGCAATGGTTGTCGTAGATTTTGCACTTCGTGAGACTGGCAATTCCCCATACCGCCACCCCGGCACCGCGGGCGCGGGTCGAGAGTTGCTCGTGCTCGCCGACGATACCCTGCGGTATCTCCTCGGCCACGCTCCGGCCGCCCGTGACCGACACATTGGTCATGGTCAGATTTCCATAGACGGCCAGGACACGGGCCGGGTCCTCCTCGCCTCCGACCCACCTTAGTGTAATACCGGAAGGCAGGGACGAGGCGTCGATCACGACGTTCTTGCGGGCGTAGAGCGCCGACCTTCCGTAGTCACGCTCGAAGTAGCCTACGAGGTAGGAAACCGGGCCACTTTCCTCTTCCCGGATGCCCATGACCTCACCCACGAGCATCGAGTGCTCCTCGCCGACGATGGATAATTCGATGGTGCTGTCATTGAGCCGCCGGTCGAAGCGGATGGTTTCACCGTCAGCCGCGTCTGCAAGCGCAGAGCGGAGCGTGACAGTACCCCGTGGCGGGTTTTCCAGATCTTCGAGGCTGTTGACGATGATATCGCCCGAAGAGAGCGAACCGGTCAACACCAGAACCGTCAGAAGTGCGACTAGCCAGGTGAGCAGTTTTTTCATGATGATTTCATCCCAGGGTTCTCATGAGCGTATTGTCCGCTCCGTTACGGTGAGCAGATGAAATTGCTGCTGTACTCGGTGTTCCAGGTGGCCGGATTCGTTTCGAGCAGGGCGATCAAGGCGGGACATTGCCCGATGTCGTCACGTAGGAAGATATCCCACCACAACAGCGACACCTGACCGAACACCCCAAAATTGCGCCGGCAGGCGGGGTTGCAGTGCGTGCCGCCAATCAGTTCGGCTTGCGCTCCTCCCGGATTGCCCGAGAGGATGACGCCTTCCAGCACCTCGGAGAACGAATCGGTCGGCGTCACGGTGTCCCGGGTGCCGCCGAGGAGCAGGATCTGGTCGTTCTGATTCTGTGCCATGACGTAGCTCGGTCCGTACGGGTTCATTGCGACGACTGTACTGACCTGCGTGAATCCGTCGCCGTCCCTCAGAACGCCATCGCCGGCTTTCAATGCCGCGCCGCCGCCCTGGCTTTGGCCGGACACTCCGATTCTCGCTGCGTCGACCGCGCCGTAGTAATCGCTCGCGGGGTCGTTGCCTTCGTCGATTAGCCATTGCAGACACTGAAGGATATCCGGGGCGCGTGCGGACCACTGGTTGGCTGCGATGACCAGGTAGTCACCCGCATCGGCCCAGAAAGTCAGTCCGCTGATGTAGTGCTCCACCGCGTCCGCACCGAAGACGTCGCCCTGGCCCCAACCATTGGCCCAACCGATCGCGGGGAACGGGCCATTCGATCGATCTGGCGGCCCGCCGTCACCTTTCCAGGGCCGGATCACCGTGCAGTCGAGGCGGTGGTTTCCTTCCGAGTGCCCAATGATGGGTCCTTCGCGCGATGTCTGTGCGAAGGCGATTGACGGGAGCGTGAGCAGAAATAATACGAGTGTCGACGTTCTGTCCAAATCGAATCTCATCTTGATCACTCCGAATTGAGTCGGCATCAGGATTCATCTTGAAACGGTCCAATCGATGGTTTTCCGTCCGATGGATCGACAGAATATACCGCAATCGGGGTGGAGTCATTGTCAATCCAGATCCGACCTCGCGCAGCGCGGAAGAGGCTGGGGCGTGCGATCCGATGATCTCACAGCTTCCGATCACTGTGGTGAATCTCGTGGTGGCTTCTGTCAGGCGGGATTCGAGATGCCGAGGGCCGGGATCGCGAGCGCGTAGGTGAGCGCTGTGATCAGTGCGATTCCGATGATGTTGAGCCACAAACCGGCGCGGTTCATCTCGAGCATCGATACGTGCCCGGACCCGAACACGATTGCGTTGGGGGGCGTTGCGACGGGGAGCATGAATGCGCAACTCGCGGCCACCGCGGCGGGGACGATGAGCAGCAGTGGCGCGGTGCCCAGGCCACTCGCGAGGCCGGCCAGAATTGGGACCAGCGTCGCGGTCGTGGCTGTATTGCTCGTCAGCTCGGTCAGGAAGATGACGAGCGTGACGATCGCGGCGACCAGCACGACCGTGGGCAGTGTGCCGAAGCTTGCGAACTGGCTGCCGATGAAGTCGCCGACACCGTTGTGACGGATGGCCGCAGCCAGGCTCAGTCCGCCGCCGAACAGCACCAACACACCCCAGGGTAGGCGCACGGCCGTTTCCCAGTCCATTGCGAACACGCGCTGTTTGGCATCGACCGGAATGCAGAAGAGACTCAGCGCCGCGATCATCGCGATCCCGGTGTCGGTCAATCCCCCGAACGGTCCCCACGAGAGCCCGACGAGGAGCGGCCGCGTGACCCATGACACCGCTGTGATCGCGAAGACGATCATCGTGATCCGCTCGCCGCGGTTGAGTGGGCCGAGTTCGGCCAGCGCGCGCTGCACGCTTTCGCGGCCACCTTCGATCCGGCGGTCACCCAACGGATACAGAACACGCGTCAGCAGCCACCATGCGATTGGCAGGAAGCACACGACCAGTGGCACGCCGAATGCCATCCAGCGCACGAAGCTGATCTCGATGCCGAGTTCGCTTCGCGCGTAGGAGGCCAGGAACAGATTTGGCGGCGTTCCGATCAGCGTGCCGATTCCGCCAATCGAGCAGCCGTAAGCGACGCTCAGCAGCAGCGCGACGCGAAACCGTCCACCCTCGTCATCACCGGCGAGGCGCACCACCGACAGTGCAATCGGCAGCATCATCACCGCTGTCGCGGTATTGCTGACCCACATGCTCAACGCCGCGCTGGCGAACATAAAACCGCCGACCATGCGAGAAGCCCGATCGCCGACGATCGAGAGCACAGTGAACGCGATGCGCCGGTGCAGCCCCCAGCGCTCCATCGCGAGCGCCAGCACGAATCCGCCCATGAACAGGAAGATCAACTCGTGACCGTAGGGGGCCGCCGACTCGCGGATGGTCGCGGCACCGAGTGTGGGGAAGAGCGCGAGCGGCAAGAGCGCAGTCGCGTAGACCGGGATCGCCTCGGTCATCCACCAGACTGCCATCCAGACCGCCACAGCCGCGGTGGCACGGCCGGCGTCTTCGAATGTGATGATGTCGCCCGTCACGCTGACGTAGGTCATGGGCAGCGCGAGATAGGCGAGCCCCGCCAACACGGGCCCGGCGACGAGTCCGCTCCAGGCCACCGCGCTGCGCTGAATGCGAGGTATGCCCTTCATTCAATCAACGCCTATAGCACCCGGCCGGTACATTCGCTGCGAAATTACAGCTCGGTGAACGACAGCATTGGCGCGCCGATGGATTTCTTCGTTCCGCTTTTATTCCCCAGACTTCGGCGCTTCCGTTTCTTCGACTGAAGAGAGTTGGCTATGGATTGCGGCGGACCATACACTGAGGGTGTCGAGGATACGGGATTCACGGATTGGAAGGGGTGTGTGGCACTATATCCGGGATTGATTGGCGGGATGGAAATCCAGCCGATTCGATCCCAATCGGAGCAGTCTGGGCAAGCGAGGCAACAAGAGAATGCGAAAGTTTTTTGCAGCTGCAGCCGGTGGTGTGGTGGCTCTCGCGGGTTTCGCGCGGGTGGCCCACCCGAGCGCCACGATCGACCTGATCTGGGACGGTAGGGGTACGAACCATATCGTTGGCTTGGCGCTTGAAGAGATCCAACTGAACGTAATCCTGACCGCAGGCCCCGCAGGTTCAGAGGGCGCGAGCATCAGCGTCGACTTCAGCTTGATTGAGGATATTGCACTTGTGGTGCAACTCCTGGGCTTGGATTCGGATACGCCGAAAAATACCCCCACAAGAGGAGCTGATACCGTACTACCGATCGAAATCGAGTTCCCACAGATCCGAGAATCGCGGGTCGAGCTGATCAACTCAGTCTGTTTCTGTGATTTGGGTATTGGCACCGGCCTGGAAGCAGGTCAGAGCCACCAGCTCGGATATGTCACGTTCAACGTCGCCCTGCTCGAGCTTGACACGTACGAGATCACGTCAGACGTCGATCCGACCGGCGGTGTCCTGGATGGGGATGGCAACGAAATCCTCCCCACGACAGACATCACGTTCAACAGTGCGTTCCTGACTGTTGGGGCGAATCGGAATCCTCGGTCGAAACTAAGTAGCCCGATTCCGGCCCCCGAACCAAGCGCGTTGCCGGTTCTGGGATCGGGAATTGCCGCGCTCGCGCTTCTGTACCGGCGCCGGCGGGATTCTGTCGAACCGTAACTCACCCTTCTCCGCCGCCAGGTTGCCGCGCCGATCGTTAGTTCGCTTGACTCTCCGCGAAGTCGGGATTCTGCCAGCCTTCCGGTGCCTGTAGTTCCGCGGGAGGCTCGAGTCGCGAAACGTAGTCGAGCATGGCTTTGGCCTCGGTCATCTTCAAGCCCTTGATCTGGGCCGTCATTTCGGCGTTTGCGTTGTGGCGCTTGCTGTCCCGAATCCAACGGTACTGGCGCACCAGGTATTTGTAGTGCTGAGACTGGATGCGGGGCGCGTATGTGAGGGGATCGCCCTCGCCGCTGGCGCCGTGGCATCGTGCGCAATTTTCCCGATAGAGGCGCTCGCCAACTTCGAGATTGATGCCGGGCCCCTTGCCGTTGGCGACGCTGATTTCGAGTGTGTCGATGTAGCCCGCCACATCTGCCACGGATTGGGCGCCGCCGATCGCCTCTACGCACGAGTAGGGGTTCATCATCGGGTTGCCTCGGCTTCCCGCCCGGATGTCCACCAACTGTTTGATGACGACGTTGCTGTGCTGGCCCGCCAGTTGCGGTACCGAGCCGTTGGTGAGCCCCCAGCCCTCGGGCTTGTGGCAGCTCGCGCATTCGCGGTAGATCTCGAGGCCGTGGTTGACGTTGGGAGTCAGACTCAGTGCCTGCTCGGCCTCTTCCACGGCTTTCGCCTTGATCTTGTCCATATCGGGAGCCGCCTGCTTCTTGGCTGCGGGGGCGACCTCGGAAATTTTGAGAGCGTCGAAGCAGAACTGCAAGCTGCGTTCGGCCCGGTCGACTTGGCGCGATTCGTAGAGCTTGACGGCGAAGTTGCGGCGTTTGAAGCACGAATCGAGCGCGAATTGGGAGACCTGCGACGGATTGGTCTTGAGCGCGTGATCGACCCGCTTCAAAGCCGCCGGGAAATCCATCGCGAGCGCCGCATTCGGTGCGGCGAGAAGCACGGCCGTGGCGGCTGCGACGGCAATCAGCCGCCGACGAGGCTTCGATCGATCCGTTCCGCTCACCTTTCGAAGAACCAGCAGCTTCATAGCGGTCATGGTGCGCTCCTCAATCCGCCGATCCGGATAAGTCATGGCGCTGTGCCCGGTCTTCAGTTCACCGGCTCGAACAGGGGTCGTCATAGATGTTAGGGGACAGGGTCGGGGGCGAGCAACCGGAATTGGCGGGAGCGGCAGAAGATCTTTGGATGGAGCTGGTTTATCGCTGTCCAGCTCACCCGCCATCGTAGAGGACAAAATGCATCACGGCGCCGGCAGTCGATCTGCGCCGGACGCTTCGACCCGATGGTATCGATCGATCTCCGGGTTGTGGATGCTGCGCGTCATCCCATTCGGCCAGCTCACTTCGACCGACTCGACGCGTGTCGATGATCCCAATCCGAAGTGCAGCGTCGTGGGGTGCTGGCCCAATAGGGTCTCGCCTGTGAGGATTCGCCCCACGTGGGTCTGTTCGGCGGTGTGCACCGTTACCGATGCGCCGACTGGCGAGATGCCATCCCCCTCTTCGAGTAAACGGATCCCGATCCAGTGGTTCCCGGTTTCGAGTCGATTCCGGTAGATGTGGAGCCGCTGCCCCTTCAGGCCGTGATCTTCCACCACGACGAGATCGACACGGCCGTCCAGGTCGAGGTCTCCACTGACCGCAGATCGGCTGTCGAACGTATCGGCGACGCCCATCAGGAACGCGACGTTGACGAAACTACCCCCTTCGAGGTTCATGAGCAAGCGGTTCTTCTGGTGGCCGTCCCACGATTCTGCACCCGATTCCAGCCCGCTCATCCTCTTTCGCATGAGCAGGCCCAGTGCTTCGTTGGGCTCGGACACGCCGTCGTAGATGTCGTGACACCAGAAGCTCACGCAGAAATCCTTCGTGCTCGTGCCGCTGATGTGTCCATTCGCGGTGAACAGATCCGGATCGCCGTCGTTGTCGAAATCGAAGGCCGTCGTTCCCCAGGTCCAACCCGTACGCGCCACCTGATCGCTGAAATCGGGTGCACGCCAACCCTCATCACCGGAGAGATACATGCGATTGCCGAATGCCATGCGCATTCTCATCTTCTGCATGTCCGGCCGTTCGGTCCGTCCCAGGTCCATGGCCTCCAGGCGCCGCGCTGTCGCCGAGGCCATGCCCGCTACGAAGAAATCCAGGCGGCCATCGAGGTCGTAGTCCGCAAACGCCGCCGACATGCCGAACAGGTGCCGGTCTGCGCGAATCGTGTCGTTGGCGTCGGTGAAGTGCCCGTGTCCGTCGTTGTGATACAGATCGATGCCCGCGAAGTCGCTGATGACGAGCAGGTCGAGATCGCGGTCGTCGTCGAGATCGAAAAAGCTGCTCGCGTAGGTTCGCCGGAACCTTTTCGCTTCGAGTCCAGCAGCGGCGGTACCGAATGAGAAGTTCCCCTGTCCATCGTTCAAGAGCAGGTACGCGGGGTAGCCGTCGTTGGCGTCGTAATAGGGGAAGGGCATCTGGCCGCCTTCATAAGGAGGCCTGTACTGGGCGAGCCATAAATCGAGGTCGCCATCGCCATCGATATCTCCGACCGTCAACGAGGAGGGTCCGCGCAGCGGCTGCTCGAAACGGGGAGTGACCTTCGGTTCGTCGGGGAATTTTCCCTCTGCGTTGCCGAGGTAGAGGACGAGGTCTCCCCGCGCCCGGGTCGAGATCAGGTCGGGGTGTGAATCGCCGTTCATGTCGGCGATGACTCCCGTCTCGGTGAGCTTGTAGGGATGTTCGACCAATGGCGCCTTCTTGAATCGGCCTTCGCCCCGGTTCCACAAGACGCGGAGGGCGCCGACCATGATGACATCGAGCAGGCCGTCTTCGTTCAGGTCGTAGACCAGGGCCGGGTGAATTCCCGAGAGTCCGCCCCGGATCGGCCGTTCGAAGCGGAGGGCCTCCTCGAATGGAGCGGGCCCCGGACGCGTGAATACGCGCAGTGCGGTCGCGTCGATCCCAGCCGGAAGCACATTGCCGTGCTCATCGACGCGATCGGACCAGTCGACCGCCAATTCGCCCTCGACGATGATGCGTCGGGTATCGACTCCCCGGATCAGATGGAGCGCGATCTCGATCTGCGACTGCGCGGGTGCGTCGTCGCCAGGAGGGGTGAAGCGGACGTGGTGCCACTCGCTTTGGATCAGGCGATATCCGGCTTTCGAAAGTCGTTCGACCAGCTTGCCCCAGTCGTCGTGCGTCAGTGTGGTATGGGGAGGCCGAGGCTCGAACACGGCGATGCCGTGATCGAGCATTTCAACCCGCTGCAGCGTTCCGATCGTCAACGTATCGAAGCCAATCGAGCTGAGGATTTTCGGCTTCGTGCCGGGCTTTCCCTTGCGGTCGGCGCGCAGCAGTGCGTCCCACAGCGCGGTCAACGTCTTCTCGTACTTCTGTGAGAGAAATTCATCCGCCCAGACCGTGTTCTCGAGCCGCTTGTGGTGCGCGATCAAGTCGTCGAGCGATTTCGGGGGCGTGGCCAAATCGTCGCCGCAACCCGGAAGAGTCGCGAGCAAGAGGGCGGCGGATGCCGCCGCGAAAACGGAGATGCAGTCGCGAAGCCAGAGGCACCGGCGCGGGGCTACGGTACGGTCGTCGGCCAATCTTTGGGCACCCAACGCGTGTTGTAACGGATCCGCCAATCGTCATCCCCTGCGATCACGGGCAGCGGTTCCACGCTGTCTCCGTTTACCACGTTGTGGTCGCCATCCTTGTCCCATCCTACGGAGTAGAAGAAGTAGGTTCTTGTGCGCCCGCGTTCGAGCGGAGGTAGATCGGCTGCCGCGAACTGTAGCTCCAGCGCATCGCCGCCGTTGAGCAGGGCGAGCCTTGCATCTCGAAGGTCGACGAGCGGTCGAACGTCACCGAATCGAGTCACCCAGCCTTGAGGCGTGGTGCGCCAGGGCGGGCGTTCGGAAACCGTGTACCAATCCGGTGTCGGGGGGTGGTTGGCGGCGCGCGATCGGATCTCCGAGAACCCCCGCGATTGCAGCTTGGCACTTGTGGGTTTCACGGTGTGCAGTTTCAACGCGTTTGCGGGCAATCGCTCGTGCAGCGCAATGCGATCCCAGCGCAACTCGAAGGTGGTGCGGAGCCGCAGCCGCCGAACGCCGGGTACGAGTTTGTCCGTCAGATCGATTGCGATCGTTTTCGTCTTGCCCGCCGGCATGCCAACGGTGACATCGACGCGCTCCCAGTCCCCGTGCGCTGATTCCATTTCGAGTGTGGTCGGGACGACAATCTCGCGCGCGCTTTGAGACAAGGCGATGTTGGTGCTCGCGTCGCCGTACTGCAGCCAGCCGGTCAGCGTCAGTACGGGGGCACGCATGTCTTCGATCGGGCCGAAGTCGAGCGTAAGGGTCAGAGGATGGGTCTGGCCCCTGAAGTGGGAGGTGAGCGGTCGTCCGGCCGGAGCGTATTCGGCGTCGATCGCGCTCACGGCCTGGGTGCGGTCGATGCCGTCGTCTCCCATGGCCGATTTCGGAATCCTGGGTGCGTGCATGGCCCAGAGTTCGGAGATGGGGAAGGGGGGTGGCATCAATCGATCCGTCGGATGTACCTCGATGCCTGGAGCGTGCTCCGCGACGAGCAGTCGCGCCTGATCGAGGTAGAGCACCTCGCGCATCTCTTCCGTGACCTGAAGCACGTAGTGTCCGTCGCGTGGGGTGAAGTTGGTGGCATTCCCAATCCAGACCAACTCGTCGGGGTCGGCCGCGAGCGTCACGCCGCGCCGCAGCGAAAGACCGAGCGGAGAATTTCCGAGCAAATCGGTTACGAAGCGAAATTCTTGGCCGTCCCACGCGTAGAGGAACGGACACGAGCCGGCCGCGACCATGCGTTCAACGATGGTCATCGGTTCGGCCGAGGGGGTGACCTGGATCCCGTTCTCTACCACACCGTTGGTCCAAACGGTCTGAACGGAGTCGAGTTGCTTGTTTTCGCCCACTCCGATTTCAATGGGCAGTTGAGATACGGAGCGCACCGCCCAGAATGTGCCGGCGCGAACCTCCACCCGCGTGCCAATGCCGCTGGGGTTGGTCTTGGTTCCCACCAGTCGGATCTTGAGCTGGCCGGCTGCGTTGCCACCCTCGTTGCGCAGTGTTCTCAACCCGGCTTCCGTTACCAACAGAATGTCGCTGTCTCCGTCGGCATCGAGATCTGCTACCGCGATTTGTTTCGGCTTGGGAAGTGAGATCGAGTCGATGCCGGTTTCTGCACTCGCGTCGTGCCAACCATCGGCGCCAGCATTGCGCCAGAGCACCAGTTGGCCCGCATCCGAAGTGTCCGCTGCGACTCCACCGAGGAGCAGATCGAGCCAACCGTCGTTGTCGAAATCGATCAGTGCGGCCGTTTGGAATTTCATCCCATCGAGTCCGATGTGCTGCCTCGCACCACCGCGCCCCGGTACGATCGAGAGCTGCTCGGCATCGATCAGCACTGCATCAAAGTGTCCGTCGTTGTCGAGATCGTCGATCAGGATGGATCGTGCGGCGGGCCACGGCCCAGGGGGTTCGGCCTGCGCGCTGAACTGTCCGGTTCGCCGATTTTCGAAAACGCGTGTCGGCTGTGCGCACCGAGCGACCACCAGATCCATGGCGACGTCGCTATCGAGATCCGCCGCCATGACATCCAAAACGGGCAGGTCTTCGTCGAGGCCCACGCTTTGGGTGACGTCCTCGAATTGGCCACCGAAGCCGTTCTGCCACAAGGCCAGCCCCGATTTTCCACCCACGACCAGGTCGATGTCGCCGTCGTGGTCGTAGTCGACCCATCGCGCCACATTTCCCGTCACGCCCGCAAGCCCGGCGTGGGCGGTGATGTCGCTGAACGCCCGTGGGCCGGTTCGCGTGAGCAGTTGCGCCCCTTTGTCTCCCAGAAGCATCACACCGCTGAGCAACTCCGGGGCGGGGTATTCGGGTGTCTCCAGGTCGCTACTTCCTTCGAGGCTGCCCGCAAGAGCCACGAGGTGCTCGCTCGACAACACCGCTTCCGACAATTCCAGATCGAGGGGGGTGCGGCGGAGGGTTCCATCTGCAGCTGGAGCCAAGATGCTTGCCCTGGCGTCCGCGGACGCGACGAACCACACGTAGCTTCCACTTTCTTCGACATCGAGCAGCGTGGCAGCGACTGCGGGTGCTGTCTGCTCGAACTCGTCGGGGATCATCTCGCGCGTCGCATCGTGAAATTGCACGGCGTCCCCGCGCGGCTTGCCGGCCACGCGCGACGCAGCAGCGACAGCGGGTTCGGTTTGCGTGTAGACGCAGGCCTCGAGCAGCTCGGCGGCCATGCTCTGCTCGCCGAACAGGGTCTTCAGGCGCTTGACCTCCCTCGATCGGTATTCGAACTCCTGGGTGTCTCTGGCTTCACGGGCATGCCCCGCCAGTCGGTGATGGGCGGCCGTGTGGAAGGGGTCCAGTTCCGCCGTGGCGCGAAACTGCTCGGCTGCCTTCTCGCGCTGCCCCGTCGCCTGATAGGCGTTCGCGAGTTGGAAGCGCAGCACGGCCGTCTGGGGGTCGAGCCGCACTGTCTCTTCGAAGTTTGGGATCGCCTGCTCGAATTCTGCGAGTCGGGCGTGTCGTAATCCGCTCAGGTAGTGGGTCGCGATCGAGTCGGGCTCGAGCGCTCGCGCTCTTTCGAGAGTCTCGGCGAGGGATGCGAGGTCGAGTGCCATGAGTTGGCCGCGTGCCAGATTCCTTAGCGCTGGCGCCGAGTTCGGTGCGTGGGCCACGGCCTGTTCGAAGGCCTGGATCGCCATGCTCGGATCTTGGTTCTCGAGATAGGCCTTGCCGCGATTCATCGCGCCGATGAACTCGGGCGTGTTCTCGACCGAGGTTTCCGGACCGCACTGCAGTAAACACAGAAAAACGGTGAGTGGGGCAATTCGCCACGCTTTGACTGCCGTCAATCCGAGCATGCGTTCGCGTCCTACCAGTGGCCCGCAGGTAAATGCGATTCAGCCTGTTTCTCGTTATGTTGCATAACGAGAAACTTCCAACAACGCTACGCCTCGCGGATCTACCTGCCGATGGCTTTGGGGGAATTGACCGCCTAGCCCGCCTGCCGAGACTTCGGGAGACCAAATGACAGCTCAAGCCCAGCCAGCCAGCGCTCCCAGTAGCCGCGCCCTCGAGTGGGGCTCCCGACTCTCGATCTTTGTCGGAGGGCTGCTGTTATTCGAGACCATCACCGGCCTGTGGATCTGGCTGCTGCCCTTCAGCGTATCCTCCCAGGTCTCGGTACTGGTCCACACCGCGGCTGGAATCCTGTTCCTGGTGCCGTATCTGGTCTATCAGGGGCGCCATTGGTGGATCTACCGCGGGCGCCCGCTCTCCCACTATCTGATCACCGGTTACATCGCATTCGCGATGGTCGCGCTCAACGCGGTGTCTGGCGTGGTGCTCACGTGTCAGGCGCTTTTCGGCACGATGATCTCCTACACCTGGGACACCATTCACATCGTCACCACGCTCGCGATCATCGCCTTTCTGATTCCCCATGTGGCTCTGCTGATCTTTCGCGACCGGAAGGGCCGGACCGAGCACGCGCAGGGGGTGTTGGCGGCAGAGAAGCGCTGGGTTCGGGGCGCGCTGGCCTGGTCGATTGCTGGGCTCGCAGTCGTGGCCGGGCTGTCCGCGCTGCACGAACCCGTTCAATGGGCGAACGAATTTCCCGAGGATTACCACTACGACAAGGGCCACAGTCCCTTCAGCCCCAGCCTGGCGCAGACGACTTCAGGTGGCGCCTTCGACGACCGTTCGCTGACCGGCAGCAAGAACTGCGGTACCTCCGGCTGCCACGCCGAGATCTATCGCGAGTGGTCGATCAGTGCGCACCGTTGGTCGTCGATGGATCCCGCGTTCCAGGCCATCCAGGAGGTCATGGCGAAGCAGAACGGGCCCGAGAGCACGCGCTACTGCGGGGGGTGTCACGACCCCGCATCGCTGTTCGCGGGAACCAAGAACATCTTCGCGGAAGATCTCAGCAGCGTCCGCGGTTACGACGAGGGCGTCTCGTGTCTCGTCTGCCACTCCATTCGCGAGACCGACCTGAAGGGAAATGCGAACTACACCATCGATCAGCCGGCTCGCTACATGTACGAACTCGACGAGAGCGCTCTGGCAAAGGGGGTCTCCGACTTCTTGATCCGCGCCTACCCGCGGAAGCATCAGGAGGTCTTCTCGAAGCGCCTGTTCAAGACGCCCGAATACTGTGCAGCCTGTCACAAGCAGTTCATCGACGAAGAGGTGAACAAGGTCGGGTGGGTGCAGCTCCAGAACCAGTACGACAACTGGCGAAAGAGCAAGTGGAACCCGGAGGGTGAGCCCGACAAGGTGGTCGAGTGTCGAGAATGTCACATGCCGCTGCAGGCCTCCAACGATCCGGCCTCTGGTGACGACATGGACAGCTACCGCACGAAGGACGACGGCCAGCACCGCGATCACCGTTTCATCGCCTCCAACTCGTTCGTTCCGATGGTGCTCGAGCTCGAAGGCTGGCAGGAGCAACACGATCTCACGGTGGCCTGGCTGCAGGGCAAACGCGAGATCCCCGAGATCGCATACAAATGGGCCAGCGGTCCGGCGGTCAATATCGAGATTCAATCGCCCGATTCGATCCGGCCCGGGGAGGAGATCGACATTCGTGTCGTCATCTCCTCCAACAAGGTCGGCCACGACTTTCCCACGGGACCGTTGGACATCATCCAGTCATGGATCAACCTGGAGGTGACCGACGATCAGGGAAACGTCGTGATGTCGAGCGGAAGCGTGGATTCGGAGCACTTCATCGAGCCCGGCGCCTTCATGTTCAAGGCCGAGCCCGTCGATCGCTACGGAAACCTGATCGACCGGCACAACCTGTGGGAGATGGTGGGCGTTCGGTACCGGCGCGCGATCTTTCCGGGGTTCAGCGACGTTGCGCGCTACACGGTGATCTGCCCGTCTTCGTCGGGCTCTCCCGCTGGAGAGGAGCGCGGCAGCGAGGATCCGCATAAGGACTTCACGGTAAGCACACCCGGCGAGTCGGGGGCGCTTCACGTGAAGGCGTCGCTCGACTATCGCAAGGTCGATCAATTTCTGCTGAACTTCATGTTTGGTGACGACAGCGGACTCACTGCTCCCGTCATCCAGATGTCGGTGGATGAGAAGACGATTCGGATCGAGGAAGGCTAGTTGTCCAAGCGCGGCAGCTTGATCCGCAAGACCCTGCTTCTGTGCTCGCTGCCCGTTCTGCTGATTGCGTTGTTCATCATAGTCAGGCAGTGGAGGGGCGACGATCCGTACGTGCCGGGCCAGGAGAGGGAGGGGATCACCCGAAGCCTGGACCGAAGCCTCGAACGGCCATCGACCAGCCTGCGCTTCACGGAGGTCTCCGAGCAGGCGGGCATCCGCTTCGAGCACTTCCCATTCCAGCGCACGAGCCAAATCCCCGAGGACATGGGGTCCGGCGGAGCGTGGGGTGATTACGACGGAGATGGATGGCCCGACCTGTTTCTGGTCAACTTCGCCGCGCCACTGGGAGTGTCCGACGCGGATATGGCCGCGTCGTCCGCGACGGATCGCCTCTATCGCAACCGGGGCGACGGGACTTTCGAGGATGTCACCGAGGCGGCAGGTGTCGGCGCCGCGCACCGGGGAATGGGTGCGAGCTTTGGCGACTACGACGCCGATGGCGATGAGGACCTCTTCGTTACGTCGTGGGGGCGCAATATCCTCTGGGAGAACCAGGGAGACGGAACGTTCCGCGATGTCACCACACGCGCGGGCCTGGGTGCCGAGGCGTTCTGGGCCGGTGCCTCCTGGGCGGACTTCGATCTCGACGGCGACCTCGATCTCTACGTGTGCGCCTACGTGAGCTACATCCCCGAGCCGCCCGGCAGCGATGCCGCGCGGATGGGCGATGTGGAGAATCCCTTCACCATCAATCCATCTTCGCATCCGCCCCAGCGGAATCACTTTTACGTCAATCGCGGCGATGGCAGCTTCGACGAGCGCGCCGAATACGCCGGTGTTCAAGCCGAAATCGGTCGCAGCCTGTCCGCCGCATGGGCGGACTTCGATGGCGACGGCCTGTTGGATCTGTACGTGGCGAACGATGTGTCGGACAACGGGATGTACTGGAACCGCGGCGACGGAACCTTCCAGGATGTCAGCTACGAATCGCTCGTGGCCGACTATCGCAGTTCGATGGGAATCGGGGTGGGCGACTGGAATGGGGACCTCGAACTCGATCTGTTCCTCACGCACTGGGTCGCGCAAGAAAATGCCCTGTTTTCGAACCTGACCGCTGCGAGCCGAGCCGGTGGCTCGGAGGGCAGGCTTCGGTTCAGAGACGACGCCGACCGCTTTGGCCTCGGTCAAATCGCGCTCGATCTGGTCGGATGGGGGACCGCATTCGTCGATTTCGACAACGACGGCTGGTTGGATCTGTTCATCGCCAACGGAAGCACGCTGCAAAAGCGAGGCAATCCGACCGAGATGGTGCCCATGAACCCACACCTGTACTGGAACAGGGGGCCTGACGAGGGGTTCTTCGAGGTGGGGGAGGAAGCGGGTTTCCGCGCCGCGGTGCCAGGTGTCGGGCGGGGTGCGGCGTTCGCCGACTACGACGCAGACGGGGACGCCGATTTGTTCATCATCCGTCACGGGGGGAGGGCGCGACTGTTGCGCAACGACTCGCCCACCGGAAACTGGGTTGGATTCAGGCTCCGGGCCCACTCCGGCCACCCGTCGGGCATCGGCGCGCGCATCGTGGTTCGCGCGGGGGATCGCGCCTACCTGCGGGAGGCCGGCGCCGGCGCTTCGTATCTCTCGCAACATTTCTCCGACGTGTTGTTCGGGCTCGGTGAGGCGGCGAAGCTGGATCGCGTCGAGATCACCTGGCCAGGTGGGCACCGGGAGGAGTGGAGCGATCTGGAGTTGAATCGCCTGTGGCAACTGGAGGAAGGGAGCGCACCACGGCCCGTCGACAGGTCTACAGCGGCGAGTGTTGCGAGCGAGCCCGTCACACCGCGACACTCTGCCATCTCCAAACGCGCGTTGGTTTCGGACGTGGCCTCGGATCTCACGCGTGAGGAGAAGCAGCGCTTCTGGAAGCTCAATCGGCGCGCCCAGAACCTCTTTGTCAACGGGAGCTGGGAAGAGGCGATCGCTGTCTACACCGAGATGGCGGCGATCGATCCCCTGCACGAGGACACGCATTATTATCTCGGTAACAGCCTGCTCGAACTCGAACGCTACGCCGAAGCCGGCGCAAGTTGGGAGGAGTTGATTCGCCTCGATGCCGGGAGTTCTCGTGCGTGGGTCCAGCTCGGCATCCTGCATACGCTCCCCGCTGCGGGCGAATTTTTCGATCTGGATGCCGCGTCGAATGCGTTCGAAACCGCGCACCGCATCAATCGGGAAGAAAGTCGCCCGCCGATGCTGTGGGGAGAGGTGGAAGTTGCGCAGGGCAAGCTCGACGCCGCCCAGAAGAATCTCGAAATCGCCTATCGAATGAATCCGAGGTCGACGACCGCCCTCTATCTGGGTGGGTACATCGCCTGGAAGCGCGGGGATGCAGCCGCCGCGCAGGATCTGCTCGAGCGGGCCAGTGCGTCGTTCGAAAAGGAGGTGGCGGTTCTCGGAGTTCTCGGCGAGGGAGATACGCGTTCTGAGGAGATGAACGTCGCGCGCCGCAAGGCCGCGCGGCGCAGGTTGTTTGGGGGCTGTGTCGAGGCGCTTCGCAGCGCTCCGGAGCCGCTGAGTCCAGAGCAGGCCTTTCCCTGTGTCGACGAAACGCGATCCCGGTTGGACGAGCCCAATGGGGCGCACGCCCATCTGGCGCCGTCGCGCCGCTCGCCGCGGCCGCTTCTGGCTCACATCCGTTCGATCGCGTAGATTTCTCGGTCTAGAGGAAGAAATTTTCCACTCAGAGCGGGAGGTCCGTCATGGTCGAACCCAAGGTCATCCGTGAGGTTTTCGATCTCACCGATCCCGATCGCAACGCCATCTTCGGCATGTCACTCGATGAAGCGCGCGAGCGCGTGGCCGATGGCGATGTTCAGCGAATTCGCGAAATCGACGGCCACTTCGCGTTGGTTGCGCGGCGCGGACAGTCTGTCCGGCTGGCGCGCTCGCTTCAGTTGCCGATGCGATATTTCATCGTCAAGCAGAGCGAAGGCCCCGCATTGTTGGTCGCGCACCGGATCGACACGATCAAGGCGTGGCTCGACGAGCACGGCTTTGGCGATCAATTCCACCCCAGCTACACGCGCATGGTTCCCGCACACCATCTTACGGAGATTCAACT
>JAFDAW010000407.1 GCA_019313605.1 Deltaproteobacteria bacterium | reverse complement strand
CGAATAGCGAAGTAACACCGGTAGGTTACAGGATTCCCGGAACAGCCTCCGAAGCTGGGGGTCGCGCGTTCGAATCGCGCCCGGGTCACCATTTGATTTCGCGCACTTAGCGGGCTTGGTCCTGCGAGCGTTGCGCATCGAATCACCGAACCAGACCGAACCATTTCCCTCTACCGTTTCTTCGGCATGGTTCAGATCTCCTCAGGTGGCTTTTTGCCACTTTCGATCTGGACCAGTTATTTCAGGCTAGATCAATCCGACGTGATGGCGCGGTTTCCGCTATTGCGGAGCACGGATCGAAGCGGGACGATGCCGATATTCGTTGTGCCCCGTCAGAAGAAGTTGGACAATCGAGTCGCCTAGACTAAGAGACACTTTACGGGGCCAGAGGCCCTGGGGAGAGTCTCGATATGACGCGATCGAAGAAGCAGTCAACAGAAGCTGCAGTGAGGGAGATTCGCCGCAAGACCCGGCGGAAGTTCGCGCCTGAGGAGAAGGTGCGGATTGTCCTCGAAGGGCTGCGGGGTGAGCAGAGCATTTCCGAGCTGTGCCGTCGCGAAGGCATTGCATCCAATCTCTATTATCGCTGGAGCAAAGATTTCCTGGAAGCGGGCAAGAAGCAACTCGCGGGAGACACGGTTCGCGAGGCCACTAGCGATGAGGTCAAGGATCTACGGGCCGAGAACCGGGAGCTCAAGGAAGTCGTCGCCGAGGTCACGCTCAAAAATCGTGTGCTCAAAAAAAGTCTGACGGGTCATGGCGAGGAGGACGACACGTGAGACGAACGGCTTCTGAGAAGATAGAAATCATTCGTCTGGTTGAGGAGACGGATCTTTCCGCTCGAGCGACGCTGCGGCAGCTGGGCGTGCCCAGGAGCACCTTCTATGGCTGGTATCAGCGATACGAAGCGGACGGCTTCGACGGGCTGGAAGACAAGAAACCAACAGGCGGAGCACGCTGGAACGTCATCCCTGAAACCGTGCGGGGCCAGGTCCTCGATCTGGCGCTGGAGCGCACCGACCTGTCACCACGTGAGCTGGCATGCCGATATACCGACGAGAGGCGCTACTTCGTATCGGAGTCGAGCGTCTATCGCATTTTGAAAGAAGCAGATCTCATCACGAGCCCCGCTTATGTGCTGCTGTCGGCCTCGGATGCGTTTAAGAATCCTACGACCCGCGTGCATGAGATGTGGCAGACGGATTTCACGTACTTTCGGATTCTGAATTGGGGTTGGTATTACCTGTCGACCGTGCTCGATGATTTCTCGCGCTACATCATCGCGTGGAAGCTCAGTTCAACCATGGGTGCCACTGACGTCACCGAAACACTCGACGAGGCGTTAGCGATCACCGGCGTCGACCAAGTCCAGGTCAAGCATCGCCCGCGCCTGCTTAGTGACAACGGCTCGGCTTACGTTTCTGGCGAACTGCGGGACTATTTGAAAGAACGAGAAATGACACACACCCGCGGCGCGCCCTACCACCCGCAGACCCAGGGCAAGATCGAGCGCTATCACCGGACCATGAAAAACATCGTCAAACTCGAGCACTACCTTCGTGGCCTACTACAACAACGAGCGCTACCACGAATCTCTTGACAATGTGACGCCATCCGATGTCTACTTTGGGCGGCAATATGAAATTGTCACGGAGCGTGATCGCATCAAGAAGCGAACAATGCGAAAGAGGAAGAAGGAGTACCTGGCGGCAAAGGCCGCCTAGGATGAAAACGAAAACTGTCTCTTAGCTGAGGCCGTCTTTGGTCCAGAATTCTTTGACGACGCACACCTCAGGGCTTCGAATGGTGCGCCGGATCCCCGCGTTCACGCCCAGCGCGCCAACGCGCGTACTCGAGAGGGCCTCCTGGTGCGCTGCTCTTCGTCGCGCACAGAAGCGGATTCGCTGGAGGCCGGGACGCAAGAGAACCACTTCACCCAAAACGCGCGAAAAGGCCGAATGTTTTAGAACGCGCCGTAGATCTCTTGGGTCTGGGGACCGGGCTCGTCAGCCGTTCAGGTTTTGGGCGCGATGTAGCGGGTGGTCTTGAATGGCTTGACCTGTTCTCCCACGTTGTCCCTGAGCACATTTCCCGATACGTGCATCAACGTGTCGCCGAAATCGACATCGATGCCCATGCTGGCCAGACACGGGTAGTGGTGGTGCTGCAGGCCCGCTTTCTCTTCGGCGTCG
>JAFDAW010000166.1 GCA_019313605.1 Deltaproteobacteria bacterium | reverse complement strand
AGGACCACCGCGAGTGCGATGAGCATCTGGGTCACGCCACCTCTCGTTGGAATCGCGGCGACCATGAAGGCGATCGGAGCCACCAGGGCATTCGTGCTCCAACCGAGCGCGGCTGGAATCATCAGTGCTGCAGCGACGGCGATGCCCGCTCGAAGCGCGATCTGCATGCGAAAAGGATCGACGCGTGGCCAGCTTGGGGTTTGCACGGTATCGCGTTCTTGGCGCGGCTTCTCTTTCTGTTCCGCCATCGCGTCAAAAGCGTGCTGAAGAGTTTGGAATAGTGAAACGAGATCGCGTAGGTTCGCGATGCGCCCTTCCACCGCAGTGGGCGTTGCGTTCGATTCGCGCAACACCGTGAGTTCGGATTCGACCTGAGCGCACGCAGCTTCGATGTCATCCGCGAACGGCGCGGGCGCACGCTGCGCCTCGAGTGCCGCTGCGATTTCTTCCAACGCGGCTTCGAGCTGGATTCCGAACGCCAGTTGCGCCCGGGCGAGCGAATTGCTCGAGTCGGCCGGGATCTCGTCGGTGCTCGGTCCGACGCGGAGAGATCGCGCACGGGAAGCCGCCGCTTCGAGCAGGATCGCTGTGTTCTGCAAAATCGCCGCGCGGGTTTTCGTCACGCCGATCTCAGCACGGGCCGCCGCAATCTGTCCGAGCTGGCCCGCGAGTGGGCTCGCCAGTGCTTCGGGAGCTTCACTCTGCGTTGCCGCGCTCGGATCGATGGCTTCGCGCAATGCGGCCCCGACGGCTCGTGCGCGAGCAGCGAGACTCGCGCGCACTCCCACCTCGGTGTGCGCCGGCCAGAACAGCATGTCTACGATGAAGACGATGAGTAGTCCGAGCCCGACCATCGTTGCGCGCTGGAATGCAAGCGTCTCGACCGTGCCCCCCCCCGTCATCGCGGAGCCGAGCACGATCGCCGTGGTGAACGCCATTACGAACCACGCATACTGGTAGCGCGGGCCCGAAAACCCATAGGCGCCGATGGCCTGCACGAGAAAGAGGCTCGCGAGCATCAGCGGTGGATCCTGGGAAAAGAGGCCGAAGAGTGGGATCGAGATGATTGCGCCGGCTGCAGTACCGGCGATTCGCAACAAACCCTTCATGAGCGACCCGCCCGATTCGGGCTGCGCGACCATCAAGACAGTGATCAAGATCCAGCTCGACTGGTTGGTGACGAGCCCGGGCGCGTGCCCGATCCAGATCGCGGCCGACGCACACACCGCGTAGCGAACCGCGAACGCAAACTCCGGCGAAACCGCACCTAAACCGGTCAGCATGCCGCGGAGCGGAAATGTTCTGAGTGCCTGCGCCATCGCCGAAACTCTACTCGAGTTTGTCTTCCACTGTGAGCGTCGTGAATGTGAACGACGAGAGAAGAGGTGGCACGGATCAGCGGGCGGGGCGGGGGATGCTGAGGGTGATGCGCGTTCCGACGCCCGGGTCGGAATCGATCCACATCTTTCCTCCGAAACGTCGGGCCATCAGGTAGGCCTTGGTGAGACCAAAGCCTCCGCCCATGGTCGCCTTGTCGTCCACGTTGCTGCCCCGCTTGCCAAACTCCACCACCTGCTGGACTTCGTCCGCGGGGATCCCACGACCCGAATCCTCCACCACGAAGCGCAGCTCCTTTCCATTGTCTACGAGTCCGGCGGTGATCTCACCTCCGGGCTCCGTGTATTTGCGGGCGTTTGCGATCAGATCGCGCATCACATCCTGGAGGACCGAGGGCATGTGGATCGAGGTGCCATCCACGCTCTCGATCATGAAGTTGACCATGTAGTCCTGCTGTTCCTGCTCGGCGATGTTGTGAACGATGCGATAGCGGCCTTTGCTGTTCTTCTCGATGGCGGCCAGCACATTGGTGAAGTTCGCCGTCAACTGCTCGATGTCGTGGTCCGTCCATTTTTCCGGAGCGTGAACGCGCTCCAGAAGTTCCCGAACCCTCGTGTGCAAGATCGCGAAGACCGACTGTAAGTTGCTGACCGAGTCCTCCACGTCCGAATTGCTGGCCGCTTCCGGATGGGTATCGAGCACCACGCGCACCACCCCCATCACGCGATTCTCGCATTTCAGCAGGTGGCCAAGCTCGACCCCGATGTCATCGGAGCTACGCAGGTGCTCGCGAATCTGCTGGATCGTGTCCAGCGCGGGTTGCAGCGCCTTCTCCTCCCGAAGCATTTCCTGGAGATACTCCAGTTCGTTTAGGAGGACATTCATGATGTTGAGCACGCTGTGCATGTCGATCAGCGCGGCCTGCTCCTGCGTCAAGTCCAGAAGATCCGTGATTTCAACCTTCATGTGAGTCTCCGCAATGTTCGACAAACGGTAGCAGCCCGGGTTACCCCGGCATCATTGGCCTGGGGGTTCTACTCGCCCTGGTCGCTGGTGGGTTCGTGCGACGCTCTTTCGCCAGAAGCTGAACCGGCGGCTCCGTTAGCGGCTCAAATCACTGGGATGTCGTAACGCAGGATCACTCGGACGTCGGTGCCGTCTTGCTCGACTCCCTGCTCGCTGAGCCACGAGCCGCGAATCCGCAACCAGAAGTTTTTCAGTAGGCCTTTCTGCACGCGATAGTCGATCGTCGCATCGATCTCCTGGCCGCGGCGGCGCTCGCCGAGGAATTTTCCGTCGAAGCCCGCCACGAAGTTTACGATCACGGAGAGGCCGTCTACACCGATCCGTGAGAAGTCGTAGGAAGCACTTGCCAGGAGTGCCTTTTCCTCGGCTCGGTTGAAAGATCGCTGCATCAGATCTACGTAGCTCGGGCCGGAGCCGAAGGCGTTGAAGATAGTACCGTTCGAACCTGTGATGCTGAATCCCAGCCGGAACACGGCACCCGCGTAACTAGCGACGGTGCGAATCCCGACGTTCCAGTTCTCATCGAGAATCTCACCCAGAAAATCCTTGCCGACATCCCGTTGGTAGGAAAACTGTCCGTCGAGTCGGATCTCGAACTCTTCCGTGAAGTCATGGCCGATGCTCAATTCGCTGTAGATTCCGGCATAGAGGTCCGGGATGGCTCCGATGATCGCTCCGACGCGAAAGTTCTCATTCGGATCCCAGAGCGCACCCGCATGAACGAAACCGCGGTCTTTGTCGATCCCGATGACTTCCGTCATCGAGGCGAATTCGTCCGAGTTGCGAAGTTTGGCCCTCCAGGTGTAACCCGTGGAGAAGCGGATCTCTCCCTCGGATTTTGTGAGCGTGATCGACTCGAAGGTGTTCGGAGTCATGCGATTGTCTTGCCGGTTGATATAGGGCAGGTCGAGGTACTGCCGAAATCCAGTGAGGACGAGCCCTTTGTAACGGAGCTTGGCGTTCGCGATACCGAGAACCGTGTAACCGTCTTGCACGGGCTCGAGCAGCTGCGTGCCGTCGCGGTCGTTCGGCGCGTAGAGCGGTTGCGAGGTGAAGCCCTCGGCCTCTACCGCAAACAGATCGGCGAGCCAGCCGGAGCGGTAATAGACGGATCCTCCGATCGCCCAAGCCTCGCTGATATCATCGTTGGTGCGTTCCTTGCGCAGGTAGTAGGTGCGGGTGCGAACTTCGAGCTCGGTATCGGCAAAGAACGGCGGCAGTTCATCGAGTCGTTCTCGGATCCATGAGAAGATCGGGAGCCTTTTCGCAATGCTTGGGAGCACTCGCTGGAACGCCGTCGCGATCTCGCTCGCCGAACTCGGAGGTGGGCCCTGATCGAGCTCTCGCTCGGCGGCGAAGACTGGGAGCGCCAGGACCGCCACGGCCAGTGCGACACCCCACAGCAGAAACGCGCGCTGGTGCATTCCTCTCGCAGCTGCTCCCCAAGTTCGCAGCCGGTATCGTACTCGATATCTGTACGAACGCTTAACGTCAACTGGGTTCGGACCAAATCGGGGGAAGAACGAAGAGAGGGTTCTAGGCTCCGAGAGGAGGAAGGACCCATGTTCCAGAAAGACTCTGCCGAGAAGGCCGTCCGCGACATTCGCCACAAGACGCGTCGGAAGTTCTCCGCGGAAGAGAAGATCCGGATCGTGCTCGAAAGCCTGCGGGGCGAGGGGAATGTCTGCTGCTCGCCGGAAGTACGAAAAGGCGTCAGCAACACTCGGTAGCGGCGGCACAGGCACTATGGCGAGAATACAAGCAGCGCAAATGAAAGGGGAAGTGAAGTGGTCCTGACACGTGACTTCCGAGAGACCGTGATGGCAGCAGCCCAGAAAGATACTGCCTACCGACGCAGTCTTCTCACTCGGGGCTTTGCATTGTCCCATTCCGCAGACGAGGAAGACCGTAACGTCGGTAAATCTCTTCTATGTGATTACATCAACGCCACTGTGGGATTCCAAACGCTTGCAAAGGAACTCAACAAGAAGCCGGAGAGCCTCATGAGGATGCTGAGCGCTTCGGGGAATCCCCGCCTCAGCAATTTCGCCGAGCTGATAGACTGTCTGTTCGAGCACGAGGGTCTCTCCCTGCTCGACGAGGAGTAACTCCAAGTTCACTCCCAAACGCGGAGAAGGTGGCCGAGCGGTTGAAGGCAGCGGTCTTGAAAACCGCCAGGGGTGCAAGCCCCTCGAGAGTTCGAATCCCTCCCTCTCTGCCCCAGTGTCTTTTCCCTACGTGTTCACACAGTGTCTACTCCCGGATCGCTTGACATCCGCCGATCGCCCACTCACAATTCCCCAAATTGTCCCATATTGCCCCGAATTGCCCCATATCAATAACCGTCCGAACCGACAAGAGGTGACCAGATTGAGAACCCTAGGCGTTCTGTTAATTGCACCATTCCTCCTCGCGTCTGCCCAGGCCCTCGCCGCGGATGGGGCTGACCTCTATGCGAAGAGCTGCCGCAGGTGCCACGGTGCCGAAGGCAAGTCGGACACGACCATGGGCGCCAAGTTGGAGATACCGCCGGTCGCGGGCCAGGAGGCAGCCAGCGTTGTGGAGGCCGTGAAGGCGGGGGGTAGGAGGCACAGTAGGCCCGCCGAGAATCTGAGCGACGAGGAGCTCGAGGCGATCGGCACCTTCGTCGAGGCCCTGTGATCCGTTTCGTTTCCCGACCGCAGTCGAAGTAGAGAAAGGGAGGAGAGAACTTGGAGGAGCTGGGTCCTCTCTTCGTTCACCCCTACCAGCCGGATCAATTCTGGATTCTGATCCTGATCGTCAGCCTGCCGGCAATCGTGGCCAGCCTTTACGTGCTCATTCGCGGCCAGCTTCCTGCGGCCCTGAGTTCGTCGTTAATGATTCTGCTTCCGCTGGTCGCGTACCTGCTGGGTGACATCCATTTGATGGACGAGTCGAAGCGCGTGAACTACTGCGGCTCCTGTCATGAAGCGATGTCGCCCATGTTCGAGACGATGCACAACGACGATTCGACGCTGGCGGGCTTCCACTACAAGCGCGGCGCCATCTCACACCAGACCGCCTGCTACAGCTGTCACAGCGGTTACGGATTGTCGGGTGACATGACGGCAAAGCTGGCGGGAATGCGGCACATGCTGCAAACGGCACTGGGAAGCGAAGATTATCCGCTTAGACTGCGACGGTCTTTCGATATCGATTCGTGTCTCGATTGCCACGCCGAGGCCAAGCCATTTCGCGCCATCGAGGACCATCGGGAACTCGACATCCAAGAGGCCCTCCTCGCGCGCGACATGGGTTGCACGGGTGAGTGCCACGAAACCGCCCATCCCGAAGAGGCCCGCCACGGCGCAGCGGCCTTCGCGGAGGCGCGCTGATGGCACGCTTTGCCGCGCTGCTGATCCTCGTTTCCCAGCTCCTGCTGCTGCGGATCGTCTTCGATACGACGGGTCCTCCATCGACCTGGTTCACGTTCGTGGGACATCCCCTGGTTGCAGCGGGTGCCGTACTCGGAATCTGGGCGCTCACACGCCGTCTGATTCGAGAGGCCCATGAGCACAAGATGGCCGAGCGGGAGGATCACTGACATGCTGAGTGCCGCCCGCATCGTCGCGCGGGAAGAGGCCGTCCTTGGCTACCAGGATCCCCTGCTTTGAGTGAGCCCGAAGCGAACGCTACCGGGATGCCCCGCGAACCCATCGCCCGCCTCACCGAGCCGCTCGAGCGCTTCATGCACGTCGAGTCGGCGAGCGGGTTCGTGCTCCTCGCCGCGACGGCGGTCGCGCTGACGTTGGCCAACTCCGGCTTCGCAGGTGACTTCATGTCGTTGTGGAAGACCCCTGTTGGCTTCGAGTTCGGCGCGTTCGAGATGCGGCACTCGCTTGCGCACTGGATCAACGATGGACTGATGGCGATCTTCTTCTTCGTCATCGGTCTCGAGGTAAAGCGCGAGATCGTCCACGGCGATCTCGGCAACCTGCGGCAGGCGGCTCTGCCGATCGCTGCCGCGGTCGGCGGCATGCTCGTGCCGGCCGGCGTCTACCTGGCGCTCCAGGGCGACGGTCCCGCGGCGGCGGGCTGGGGGATCCCGATGGCGACCGACATCGCCTTCGTGGTTGGCTGTCTCGCTTTGCTCGGGCCTCGCGTACCGCGCGCTCTGCGCGTGTTGCTGCTCTCCGTGGCGATCGCGGACGACATCGGCGCGATCCTGGTGATCGCGATCGGCTACACCGACACGATCGGCTGGGGTGCGCTCGGGTTGGGCTTCCTGGGGATCGGGGTGATCGCCTTGTTGTCGCGACTCGGGGTGCGCGGCTTCGGGATGTACGGGCGGCTCGGGCTCTGCGTTTGGTTCGCCTTCCACGAGTCGGGTGTCCACGCGACCGTCGCCGGCGTGATCCTCGGCCTGATGACCCCCGCGCGCGCCTATCTCGAGGACACGACGCTCGCGCAGGCGATCGAGCGCGTGACCGCGGGCATGCACGGAGACGGGAAGGAGGGGGGCCACGGGGTGGCCGAGGTTCGCGGGGTCCGCTGGGCGACGCGCGAGACGGTTTCCCCGCTCGTGTACCTGGAGACGACGCTCCACACCTGGGTCGCCTTCGCGATCATGCCGCTCTTCGCACTCGCGAATGCGGGCGTCGCGTTTACTGCTTCCGACCTCGTCGATCCAATCGCGATCGCCGTCGGTGCGGGACTCGTGATTGGCAAGCCAATTGGCATCGTCGGATTCAGCTGGCTCGCGGTCCGTGCGGGCCTCGCCGAGCTGCCCCAGGGCGTGACTTGGGGGCTCGTGCTCGGCGGAGGCCTGCTCACCGGGATCGGTTTTACGATGGCGCTGTTCATTTGCGGACTGGCGTTGGACGCCGAGTTCCTCGACGCGGCGAAGGTCGGCGTGCTCGCAGCCTCGGTGGTGGCCGCGGTGCTGGGCATGTTCGTGATGATGCGGCTGCTGCCGAAGGGAGGAGGCACGGAAGGTTAGGAGCTTGCGCGGTAGGAGGCCGCACATCGGTCGCAAGCCGAAATCGAATAATTCGGCCGCTTGGGCGCCATGTCCGTGAATCCTCTGAGAAGAGGGTTTCGACCAAGTTGGGTACAGAAGTTCGAGTTTCGTGCGTATTGATGTCCGGGGAATTTTGGTACATCGTTCTTGAGTCCATGACGTCGTAGTTTCGGGAGAGAGCAGCCATCAGTAAACGAGACCGTCGAAAGCCGGAGTGCGCTGGCGATGACCCCGACGGGTCGCTCGACGATCCGTCGCGCCGCGACTTTCTGAAAACCGCCGGGCTGGGGACCGCCGCGGTGGTGACGGGCACTGCGATCGCGCCCGGCACTGCCAGTGCAGCCCACTCGCCCCTGAAGACGGATGGCGCCACCAAGACCATCACGGTCTGTCCTTTTTGCGGCGTCGGCTGCGGTCAGATCGCTTACACCGAGGGCAACAAGCTCCTGCACGTCGAGGGCGACCCCGATCACCCGATCTCGGAGGGGACGCTCTGCTCGAAGGGCGCGGCCCTCAGCCAGGTCACCAACAATCCGCGCCGCCTGCGGCAGGTGATGTACCGCGCGCCCGGCTCGTCGAAGTTCGAGCCGCGTTCGTGGGAATGGGCGTTTGCGCGCATCGCCGAGCGTGTCAAGGCGACGCGCGATGCCAGCTTCCAGACGAAGTCCGGTGAGCAAACGGTGAACCGCACAGAGGCGATCGCATGCCTCGGCGGCGCCGCGCTCGATAACGAAGAGTGTTATCTGCTCGTCAAGGCGATGCGGACGCTCGGGATCACCTACATCGAGCATCAGGCGCGTATCTGACACAGCTCGACGGTCGCCAGTTTGGCGGCCACGTACGGTCGAGGCGCCATGACCAACCATTGGTCGGACATGGTGCACGCAGATGTCGCGCTGATCATGGGCGGCAACCCCGCTGAGAATCACCCGATCTCGATGAACTGGTTGCGTCGCACCAAAGAATCCGGTGCGATCCTGGTGCACGTCGATCCGCGCTACAACCGCAGCTCGCAGATTTGCGACGTCTTCGCCAAGATGCGCTCGGGCACCGACATCGCGTTCGTCGGCGGCATGATCCAGTACGCACTCGCGCACGGCCGCATCAATTGGGACTACGTGCGCAACTACACGAATGCGTCGTGGATCGTTGGTGATGGATATGATTTCGAGGACGGCCTCTTCTCGGGTTACGATCCGGTTACGCGTAGTTATGACTCGAGCAAGTGGGCGTTTGCGCTAGATGAAGAAGGTTACGCGCGCAAGGACATGGCGCTGAAGGATCCCCGCTGCGTCTTTCAGTTGATGAGCAAGCACTTCGCGCGTTACGACCCGGACGCCGTCTGCAACATCACCGGCACGCCGCGTGACGTCTATCTCAAGGTCTGCGATCACTACACCTCGACCTTCGCGCCGGATCGCGCGGGAACCTGGCTGTACGCGATGGGAACCGCACAGCACAGCCACGGCACGCAGAACATCCGCACCTACGCGATGCTCCAACTCCTGCTTGGAAACATTGGGATCGCAGGCGGTGGCGTAAACGCGATGCGCGGCGAGTCGAACGTGCAGGGCTCGACCGATCAGGGTCTCTTGTTCGAGAACCTGCCGGGCTATCTCAAGATTCCCGTCGAGGCCGATGGCGATCGGAGTGGTTACCTCGCGCGTGTGACACCGAAGCCGACCGACCGCGACAGCGTCAACTGGTGGAGCAACACACCGAAATACCTCGTCAGCATGCTCAAGGCCTGGTGGGGCGAGCACGCGACTCCCGAAAACGACTTCGCGTTCGATTACCTGCCGAAGATCGGCGCGGGCTTCGAGGGCTCGGGCTACTCCTATATTCCGCTCTTCCAGGCGATGTTCGCGGGGCAGATCAAGGGCGCGTTCTGCTTCGGGCAAAATCCCGCCGTGGGCGGCCCGAACGTGCAGATGGCGCGGGAGGCCCTCGACAAACTCGACTGGTTGGTCGTCGCCGACCTCTTCGAGCACGAGACCGCCACCCACTGGTCGCGACCCGGTGTCGATCCGAAAAACATCCAAACCGAAGTTTTTATCTTGCCGGCGGCTGCCTCGATCGAGAAGGAGGGCAGCATCGTCAACAGCGGGCGCTGGATGCAGTGGCGCTACACGGCGGTTACGCCACCGGGCGAAGCGAAGGCCGACCTC
>JAFDAW010000165.1 GCA_019313605.1 Deltaproteobacteria bacterium | reverse complement strand
CGGAATCCGTCGGGGCCAGCACCGACGAGCCGCATAGCAGGGTAAGTAGGGTGATTCCAAAAGCAAACCGATAATCGATGCCCATTGAGGAGTGACTCCTTCTAAGCGGTTTCGATCTTCGAGCCTCTCGAGCTGCCAACTACTGCGTGCTGTCCTGATGGGATCTGAAGCCGGTGCGCGTCCCGATTGGCCGCCATCCATAGCATATTGCCCGAACTACGGGCCTTAATGGAATGGGCTTTTTGGGGCTGCCGCGTGGCTGAATTGGATGGGTGGCCAAGGCTCATCGGGCCGGCTGTTTTTGCCGCCTCTCAGCGGGCAATTGGCCCGAGATCGACTATCCCACCAGATCAAAGCAGGGTAGACTGGCAGTTCGAGTGGACCTTTTTGCCGCACCCGGAGTCGGCACTGTTTTCGAACCGTGGGAGCCCTTATGAGTGACGCTTCCGAGAGCGTAACCGACGGCAGCAGCTCGGCCCAAGCCCGCCCCAAGCGCGATGCCGGCAAGGCCCAGGCGTCCGAGCAGCCCTTCGAGTACCCGCTGCAGCGCGAGTACGTCGAACCGGACTGGACGCGGCTGCCCGGTTACGCCGATGTGACTCGGGAGCAATGGGAATCCGCGAAGTGGCAGCGCTCGAATTCGGTGAAGACTCTGACCGAATTTAAAAGAGTGTTCGGCGAGCACCTCGGTAACGAACTGGTTTCAGACCTCGAACGCGACCAGCGAGAGCGGGCCACGATGTCAATGCTGATCCCGCCGAACATGCTCAACACGATGGACGAGCGGAACCTGTATGAAGACCCGGTGCGCCGTTACATGGCGCCCGCGTTCAGCGAGCGGGACCTCGACTGGCCGAGTCACCCCATGGCGACCCGCGACTCTCTCCACGAGGCGGACATGTGGGCGGTCGAAGGCCTCACCCACCGCTATCCGACCAAGGTGCTCGCCGAAATGATCCCCACCTGTCCGCAGTACTGCGGGCACTGCACCCGGATGGACCTCGTCGGCACGGACACCAACCAGATCCTCAAGTACAAGTTCGAGATGAAGCAACAGGATCGCTGGGACGCGATGCTCGATTACCTCGCGCGAACCCCTTCCGTGCGCGACGTGGTGGTGTCGGGTGGTGACGTCGCGAACGTGCCCGCCAAGCGCCTGGCGGAATGGGTGCTCAAGCTGATGGACCTGCCGAACATCCGGGACATTCGACTCGCCACCAAGGCGCTCGTCGCGGTTCCGCAGCACTTCCTGCAGGACGATCTCCTCGAGTCCTACGAGACAATTGCGAAGCGCGCGCGAGAGCGCGAGATCGACGTTGCAGTGCACACACACGTGAATTCGGCGCAACAGGTGACGCCCTTGTTCGGCAAGGCGGTGCGGACACTTCTCGACATGGGTTTCCGCGACGTGCGAAACCAGGGCGTGCTGCTTCGCGGCGTGAATGCGACGCCCAAGCAACTCCTCGATCTGTGCTTCATGCTCACGGATCACGCGAAGGTGATCCCCTACTACTTCTATATGTGCGACATGATTCCGAACGCCGAACACTGGCGGCTTTCGGTTGCGGAGACCCAAGATCTGCAGTTGGCGATCATGGGGTACCTGCCGGGGTTCGCGACGCCGCGGTTTCTCTGTGACGTCGCATTCGTTGGCAAGCGTTGGGTACACATGCTGAGTTCGTACGATCGCGAAAAGGGGATCTCCTACTGGCGAAAGAACTACCGGACGGGCATCGAATACGACGATCCGGAAGCCCTCACTCGGGAGTACCCGTCCTACGATCCCATTTCCACGCTTCCCGAGGCAGGGAAGGCGTACTGGCGCGAATTTCTCGCCTCGCAGCAAGGCGAAGCACACGGATCCGTCTGAGCGATGCGCCCCACGCTCCAAACCCTCGATCTGGATCTCGTCGACCAGGTTCTCGATGAATCCAAGAAGATCATGGCCGAGATCGGGATGGAAATCCGCGGGCCCGAGTTGCGCCAGCGCCTCCTCGATCATGGACTGAAGACCGACGCGAAGGGCGATCGCATCCTGTTTCCGGCGGACGTAGTCGACAAGGCGATTGCGAGCTGCCCGAAATCCATCACGCTCTACGATCGCGATGGCGAGCCACACGCCGAACTCGGCGGCGACAACGTGCACTTCGTGCCTGCGTCGAGTGGTCTGAAGATCCTCGACCACCGCACGAACGAGATCCGACTCGCGGATTCCAAGGATTTCATCGAGTACGCGCGGTTGTGTGATGGCCTCGAGCACATCGCCTATCTGGCCACGGCCTTCTCGACCAACGACGACATCGAACCCCAGGTTTCAGATGCCTGGCGGCTCTACATGTGTCTGACTACCACGAAGAAACCCATCGTTTCAGGAGCATTCAGCGAGAGCGGCGTCTCCCGCATGGCAGAGATGATGCAGCTGTTTCGAGCCGACCGCGCCGAGATGTTCGCAAAGCCGATGTCGATCTTTACGATCACTGCCACGGGTAATTTCCGCTACGGCGAAGACTCCTGCCAGAACCTGCTCGACTGTGTCGAGGCGGGGATCCCCGTTGAGATCGTGCCGGTGACGTTGATGGGCCTGATCGCTCCGGTGACCATGGTGGGTGCGTTGGTATTCCATTGCATCGATGTGTTGACGGGAATTACGATGGCGCAGATCGTGCGGCCCGGCGCGCCCGTGTTGTTCGGTGGGGCTCCGGCCACCTTCCACATGAAAGCGGCCAGTTCTCCGATGCTCGCGATCGAAGCGCTGCACCTCGACGTGGCCTACGTCAATGTCGCCAAGCGTCTGGGCCTGCCGTGCCAGGCCTACATGGGATTGACCGATGCCAAGGTCCTCGACGCGCAGGCAGGCGCAGAAACTTTCGGCAGCGCGCTGCTGGCGGCGCTGGCTGGGGTCAACTCGGTATCCGGGCCGGGCATGTTGGATTTCGTGCTGACATTCAGTCTGCCCAAGTTGGTTTTCGACAACGAAATATGTGGCCAGGTGCTGCATTTCGTTCGCGAAATCGAACCGCGGGAAGACCTGCCTACGACCGAGTTGGTTCGCGAGTTGATCGCGAAAGATCACCTGATCACGTCGCCACACACACTCAAGCACTGGCCGCAGGAGCTGTACCTCACGGACCCGGTCTTCGACCGGGAAAATCGCGAGGCCTGGGAGAAGGCCGGCTCGTCGACGCTCGACCAGCGCGCTCGCGACGGTGTGGAAAAGCGGCTGGCGTCGTACGTGCCGATCGAGACCGATCCGGCGATGGATGCCGAGATGCGCCGACTCGTGCAGTCGGGAATGAAGCAAGAGCGGGACCTGCCAGTACTCCCGCCCCCACCCGATCCCAAAATGGCTCCCGCTGGCCCGCGAAAGCGGCGCGGTGGACGAAGACACCCGAAGGCCTCGACTGCGTGATTTTGCGTTGCGCGCGTCCTGGCCATAGAGAAGAGAGGTTTCCAGCATGCAGTCCAAGGACACGAGCGACAAGATGACATCCGTGATGCCGCCCCCGTATCCGGGCGAGTATCCGAAGATCGTGGTGCCGCCGCCGGGTCCCAAGACGAAGGAGTGGAACGACCGGGACCGCAAGGTGGTTTCGCAGAACTTGACGCCGGATTACGAACTGGTCACCGAGCGCGCTTCGGGGATGGTGATCGAGGATCTCGACGGCAATTGCTTTCTCGACTTCGCGGCGGGAATCTCCACGGTATCCACGGGGCACTGCCACCCCGAGGTCGTCCGCGCCGTTCAGCAGCAGGCGGAGCGCATGCTCCACGTCTGTTATACGGACTTCCACTACCCCGCCTACATCGAGCTTTGCGAGATGCTCGCGAAGCTGGCCCCGATGTCCGGTGACAATCGGGTGTTCCTGTCGAATTCGGGTGCAGAGGCGGTCGAAACCTCGATCAAGCTCGCGCGCACCCGGACCGGCCGATCGAAGATCATCGCGTTTTACGGCGCCTTCCACGGGCGCACGCTCGGCACCCTGACGCTCACGGCCAGCAAGCCCGTACAGCGCCGGAGCTTTGGGCCGCTGCTGCCGGATATCTTCCACACCCACTACTCGTACTGTTATCAATGCCCCGTCAACCGGAAGCCCGACTCGTGCGACGTGCAGTGTCTCGACCTGCTGACGGATTCGATGTTCCACCACACGGTCCCGCCGGACGAAGTGGCGGCGGTGTTGGTGGAACCCATTCAGGGAGAGGGGGGGTTCATTCCTCCGCACCCGGAGTTTCTGCACCGGCTGCAGGCGCTCTGCCGCGAACACGGCATTCTGCTGATTGCGGATGAGGTGCAGTGCGGGATGGGTCGAACCGGCAAGCTATTTGCGTCCGAGCACTTCGGCCTCGATCCCGACATCGTGATCCTCGCGAAGGGCATTGCATCGGGCATGCCGATCTCGGCCGTGATCGCGCGCGCCGACGTGATGAAGTGGAACGACGGCAGCCACGGAAGCACGTTCGGCGGCAATCCCCTGTCCTGTCAAGCCGCGCTCGCCACGCTGCGATTGCTGCAGGGCGGACTCACGGAAAACGCGGGTCGCGTCGGGAGCCGGTTGATCGAGAAGCTGCGCGGATTGAAGGACAAGCACCCGCTGCTCGGCGACGTGCGCGGCATGGGCCTGATGATCGGGCTCGAGATCATCGCGAATCAGGCGACTCGTGAGCCCGCACCCAAGGAGCGCGAGCGCATCGTCTGCCGTTTGTACGAGAAGGGCTTGCTCACACTGCCGTGTGGGAAGTCGACGATTCGACTCTCGCCGCCGCTGATTTGCAGCGATTCGGATGCCGACAAGGCGGTTTCGATCCTTGACGAGGTACTCGGCGAGATCGGCGCGACCAGCTGAGGGCGATCTGAGCTGGAGGGGATTCCGAAGCGGCCCAATCAGGCGGAGCCTTTATGGGCTGCCATCGTTGGGCCAGTGAAAACGCCCAGCGCTTCGGCGACCTATCGGGAGCGTCCGGGCAATCTCGATCAATAGAGGTCGCTCGACTGGCTGATTTGGGTTCTCGCACCCTCGCTGGAGATGTCCGAAAACGCTATATCCTGACCTCCATGCCGATCCGCTCCCCCTTCCACGATCGCGTTGCGCGCTATTGCACCAGCTTTGCCTGGAAGGATTGGGCGGGTTACTACGCGGCGTCCCATTTCGGTGAGACGCACCTGCCGGAGTACTGGGCGTTTCGCGAGTCGTGTGCGATCACCGACATCACGCCTTTATTCAAGTACGAGGTCAAGGGCAAGGACGCAGCGCGCCTGCTTTCGCGCATGATGGTGCGCGGTTTCGAGAAAATGCCGGTGGGGTGCGTCGCCTATACGTGCTGGTGTGATGCCAACGGTAAGGTCATCGACGACGGAACGGTGAGTCGGTTGGGAGAAGATCACTTCTTTCTCACGGCCGCAGAACCGACGCTGTCCTGGATGAGTCGCCTGAGCCGCGGCTTCGAGGTCGAGCTGTTGGATGTGAGCGAGCGGACGGGTGCGCTCTCGTTGCAGGGGCCGACTTCGCGCGATGTCCTGAAGCAGTGCAGCGATGCCAACCTCGACGCGCTGAAGTTCTTCCAGACGACACCCGCGAAGCTTGACGGGGTCGGTGTCCAGATCAGCCGCACGGGCTATTCAGGAGACCTCGGCTACGAGTTGTGGTGTAACGCAGACGACGCACTGAAGGTCTGGGATGCGATCATGGCCGTGGGCCGTGACTATGGGATCGAGCCCGCTGGTATCGAGGCGCTCGACATGGTGCGCATCGAAGCGGGCTTCATCATGCTCGGCGTCGACTACTACTCTGCGCCGCACGTCACCATCGACGTCCGCCGTTCGTCTCCCTATGAAATCGGACTCGACCACTGCGTGAAGCTCGATCGCGGTTCGTTCATGGGTCAGGAGGCGTTGCGCGCGGAAGCTGCGCGTGGTGCGGAGTGGAAACTGGTCGGAGTGGAAGCGGACTGGCTCGAACTCGAGCGCCTCTACGAGAGCTACAGCCTACCCCCGGGGCTCGCGCCGGCCGCTTGCCGCGAGGCTGTGCCGCTCTACTTGGATGGCAAATTCGTCGGGCAGGTGACGAGCACCGTATGGTCGCCGCTGCTGAAGCGTTACATCTGCCTCGCAAGCGTCAAGGCACAACACGCGGCGCTTGGGACGAAACTCAGACTCGAGCACACCGCGCTCTACGAGCGAAAGACGGTTAGCGCAACCGTCGTCGAGCGACCCTTCTTCGAACCCGAGCGCAAGAGGACACCCTGATGGCTGCGACCTATGACGCGATCGTCGTTGGCGCCGGGCACAACGGGCTCACCTGTG
>JAFDAW010000164.1 GCA_019313605.1 Deltaproteobacteria bacterium | reverse complement strand
GCCCCGAAGCCGTCAAGAGCAGATCCGATTGGATCCTCAGAGGCATGAAGCAGTAACGCATCATAGCGGCCCGTCATTGGACTCCGCCGTAGACTTCGGCGCCGAACGCCTGTCGCCTGCCGGAATCCGCCGTTTTTGTTCGGCAACCCAACTGGTTGCATTGCGGTGCTCGGGGCTTCCGTCCTTCATCGCCCCGACGTACCGATCCATCGATCGAAGTGCATCGTCGAATCTCTGCGCCTGTAGCGCGTAGCCGATCAGCATCTGATGGTAGGCGCTTTGCTCGGGATCGAGATCGATCGCTTTTTGCATCTCGCGAATGGCATCGTCCGGGCGTTGCGCCTTTGCGTAGGTATCGGCCAATCTCGCGCGCTGCACGGGCTCCAAGGGGCTTTCCCGCGCCGCCTGCTCCAATAGCGGAATCGCGGCGTCGTAATTTCTCAGTTCACTCTCGATGGCGCCGAGTAGCATCGGAATCGACGGGTCCCGGGGATTACGCTCTCGGAGTTCCAACACGAGTGCGCGCGCTTTTTCGAGAAAATGTCGCCCGTTCTGATCTCGCTGCCAGGCCGTCGCGTACTGGGTAGAAAGCTCGCCCCAGAGCCTGAAATTGCGGCCCGCTTCATTGATGAGTTCGATGTCGCCGATCCGATCGCGAGGGTCGGGGAGCGTGGGGTCAAAGGGATCCTCTCCGGTGTAATGTTCGGCGTATCCCAGCGAGGCAAGCAGCTCGGTTTCGTCCGCTGTAACGGTACGACTCGCCGCCCAGCCGAGCGGCGCGTGTTCTGCGACGAGATTCTCGAGTTGACGGCTCAATTCAGCGACGAGGTCGGAGCGTTTATCGGCAACATCAGCCAGCTCGCCCGGATCCTCCTTCAAGGCGTAGAGTTCCGGAGTGGATCCGTGAACGAGCTTATACTCCCGCCACAAGACGCCGCGAAGCCCGCGCCAGCGATAGTTGTAATAGGGAGTCAGGCTCTGCAGCAGAATCGGTGCAGCGTTTGCAGAGGGGGTGCCCCCAGTCTCTGTCGTCAAGAGAGTGCGGAGTCGAACCGCGGGCATCTCCGTCTCCGGGAGGCCCGCGAAATTCAAGAGGGTGGGCACAATTGCGGCGTTCGTGACGGTGCGATTGACGCGAACACCCTTTTGCTCGGCCAGTGGCCCTCCAGAAAAGATCAACGGTACGCGCATCGCGCTCTGGTAGACGAAGACGCCGTGAGTCGACTCTCCGTGTTCGCCGTTGGATTCGCCGTGATCCGCTGTCACGACGGTCAGCAGATTCTCGGCCAGCCCCCGCGAATCGATGAAGCGCAGCAAGCGCCCGAGTTCCCGATCACAGGCGCTGATCGCGAAGTCGTAGGGATTTTCGATCTTGCGGCCCCCCGCATCGCGTTCGGCAAGCGGGCGGTGGGGATCGTAGAAGTGAACCCAGACAAAGAAGCGCTCGCCGCGATCGAGTTGCTCGAACCAGGAGATCGCATCATCAACCACCTCGTTGGCAGAGCGCCGGGCTTCGTGCATCCGGAATTCCAGCGTCGACGCCGGCCCCCGATAGGCTTCGAAACCCTGATCCAATCCGAAACTCGCGTCGAGAATGTACGTCCCAACGAAGGCTGCTGTACGAAATCCGCGTTGCTGAAATACTTCGGAGATCAGCACGGCATCGCGCTCGAGCGCAAAGACACCGTTGTCGTGAACACCGTGAGCGGATGGATAGGTTCCGGTGAGAATCGAAGCATGGGACGGAAGCGTGGTCGGCGTAGCGCTGACCGCTGACTCGAACAGTATTCCCCGCGCCGCAAGCCCGTCGAGCGTCGGTGTCCTGGCCGGCAAGTAACCATAGGCGCCGATTCGATCGGCCCGGACCGTGTCGAAGGTAACCAGGAGGATGCTCGAGGCATCGGATCCGATTCTTGTGGAATCGATTTGCGCCTCTGCACGGCTACCGAACACCGATACACAGACTGCGAGTAGAACGGCGGCCCGGCGCGGAGATTTGATCGTCGCCAAGCACGCGATCCAACGAACGCATAGGTCAACGACCACTCGCAACCAGACCTCCAACACCCGTGCGCAATTTCATAAGATACAAGACAACCACTTCCAAAGGAACCGCCACCCCACCATCCGCCGCAATCAACAGTCCTACAATGCCCAGTGACCAGACCCACTGGACTTCCACCAGTGGCACTCGCTCGACATGAATCGACCCTGTGCGGGCTGCTAACGTTTCGCTGTGGATCCGACGCCCATCCAACGACTTCCCCGGTACATCGCTCTCGCGCTGTTCACACTGTGCGCATGCTCGCCACAGCCCGCAGGTGACATCCTGCTGATCACCGTCGACACGTTGCGCCCCGATCACCTGGGGCTGTACGGATACGAACGCGCAGCGAGCCCCAACATCGACCACCACTTCTCCGATGCGGCGATCTTCGAACGCGCCTACGCGACGAATGCGAATACCTCGCCGAGCATCGCCAGTATCCTGACCGGTCAACTCCCGCACGAACACGGCGTACGGAAATTCTATCAACTCGTGTCGGACGACGTGCGACTCGTGACGGACCTGCTGCCCGCCGCGTACCAAACCGCGGCATTCGTTTCTAGCATCGTACTCACCGATGAGGCGATGGGGATGGCCCGACACTTCGACCACTACGACGATCACGTCGATGAAGTCGCGTCGAACCTGAGGATCTTCGAGCGCAAGGGGTCGCGAACCACCGACGCTGCACTGCTCTGGATCGCGGAGCATCGCGATCCGGAACGGCCGCTCTTCCTCTGGATGCACTACATGGACCCGCACCCTCCCTACCAGCCGCCCAGTCCGGAATACGCCTCGTTCGAGCACGAGGGCTTCGTAAAATTCGACCGAAAGCGGATCAACCCTTACCAGCTCGAGCCCGGCGTCGATGACGCCCTCGATTACGTCGATCGCTACGACGAGGAAATCGCGCACATGGACACCGCAGTCGGACGCCTGCTCACCGGCTACGGCGTGCAGCGTGAACTCGACGAGGCGTTGCTGATCTTTGTCGCTGATCACGGTGAGAGCATGCTCGAGCGAGAGCGCTGGTTCACGCACGGCTACCAGGTCTTTGAGGAAATCATCCGCGTCCCGCTGATGATCCGAGGACCCGGAGTGGAGCCGGGACGACGAGATGCTTTGGTTTCGGGAATCGATCTGGTGCCCACGATATTGCACTTCGCGGGTGCCAGGCCCGACACCGCGCTCAACGGTGTTGCGTTGCAGCAGCGCACGGCCATCCCGAAGGACCGCACCGTCTTCGCCGAGGGGGGTGGGGGAAAGTCTCTGATCCGGGCGGCCATTCGGAACGACCAGAAATGGGTCGCGAAGGCCGGGGCGGGCAAGAAGAAGACGCGAAGCCGATGGCACTTCGATCTGGGTGCAGATCCCGCCGAGCAGAAACCACAGCCTTGGGATCCGTCAAACCCCGAAGAGGTCGCTCGAGAATTGATCGATCTATTCGATCGTGACCCCGATCCCGGAGGTCTGCCGAAAGGCTTCCGAGAGGGATTGCGCATCGACGCACCCAAAGTGGCGCCGCGCGCCGATGCGGAGACGATCGAGCGACTGCGCGCGCTCGGCTACGTCGAGTAGCTCGCAGGCGTCACGGGGACGCCGAATTCGCCGCGTCAGCCCGGTAACGCTCGAGCTGGGCGCGAGTCCGCTGTACCTCGCCCGTCGCGCCCAGCTCCGTAGCCCGCTGCAAGGCCTGCTCCGTCGCTCCTATGGCGCGGTCGCGCTGGCCCGCCGCGTCGTAGGCCGTCGCCAGGGCCGACAAGACGACGGAATCCTGCCAGCTCGACAACTCCGCAGCCCGCTCCGCGAGACGCACCGCCTCGGTCGGGTTGCGGACGCTTGGGTCGGGGTGGGTCGCGAGAATCCAGGCTGCACCGGCCAGCGGTTTCGGCATGTAGGGGTCAAGCTGCGTCGCCTTGCGGAAGTAGTGCAAGGCCTCATCACTTCGACCGATGCGCATCAGCACGTTGGCCAGGTTCAATTGTGCAAGTACATCGCTCGGGCCGTAGTGGACCGCTGCTCGAAGGTGGCGAAGGGACGCCTCGAGTTCGCCGCGCCGCTGCAGCAACTGACCGTAGTTACTGTGCGCGTCCGCGTAGCTGGGGAGCATTTTGAGCGCATCGCGGAGATGCGCTTCCGCAGCGTCGGCCTGTCCGAGGGCGATGAGCGCTACGGCGAGATTGACGCGCGCGTAGGGGGTTTGCGGGTTGAGTGCGATCGCTTCCTGTAAGTAGAAGAGCGCTTCCTCATTGCGATCCAACCCCATCAATGCCACGCCGAGATTCCGCTGACCGCGGGAGTTCTCGGGTACCGCGTCCACGACCGTCCGCCACATCACTTCCGCACTGCGATAGTCCCGGTTGCGCGACACCGTCGCCGCTGAGAGCGACACCGCAATCACGACGAGCAGTGCGCCACCCACCCACGCGGGCGCCGACAACCGCGAGATTGCGGTATCCGCCGCCACGACGACGGCCACCACCACCGCAGCGAGCGGGAGATACATCCGGTGCTCGAAGGCGAGATCGACGATCGGCATCACGCTCGACGTCGGCGCCAACACGAGGAAGAAACACGCGCCGAGGAATCCCAGTGGCGGCACGCGGCAGAGCGCCCAAAGCGTTGCCATGCCGAGGGCCGCGAGCAGCGCGGTCGACCCGAGAATGGCGCCGAATTCATCGGCCACGGGCCAGCCGTAGTCGAGCACCAACGGATGCGGCCAGAAGCAGAGCCGCAAGTAGTGGAGGATGACACCCGGCTGCGAGCGCGCGTACTCCATCGCGCTGAGTTCGGGTAGACCGAATCCAGCCCAGGCCGAACCTCCACTCAGGGTGCTCGGATCGACGCGCAACAGCAGCAGCCACGTCGCGGCGAGCCCGGCGTAGAGCGCTCCTCTCGAGCGCAACGCCGCGGCGAACGACCCCGCGAGAAACGTGCGGTCGTAGAGCAGCGCAACCAGAGGTGCGGTTACCATCACCTCCTTCGTTTGCATACCGAGCGCACAGCACGCGACTGCCCCTAGCCCCCACGCCACGCGGCGCTCACTCTCGTCGCTTCGAATCACGCAATACAGGGTCAGCAGATAGAAGAGCGCCATCAGCGACTCGGCGCGCTGGATCACGTAGGTCACGGCCTGCGTCGCCAGCGGATGCGCGATCCACAAGAGCGCCACCGCAAACGCCAGCGCAGCGGCCGAGTCTGCACCGCGCCCGGACGGGGCGCGACGCATGAAGGTGCGGCGCACGACGCCGTATAGGGCAAGCGCCGCGAGTAGGTGCACGAACAAGTTGACGACGCGATAACCGGTGGGGTCCATCCCGCCCAGCGCGTAGTTGAGAGCCAGGGAGAGATTCAGGATGGGGCGGCTGCCATCACCCAATGCGGCAGCCGGAGGCCAGAGTGCGCCCAGGCGATCATGACGGATCCAATCGAGATCGTCGAAGAGGAATGGCGCGGACAAGCTGTTGGCGTAGAGCAGTGCGCCGACCGCTACCAGAAACCAGGGTCTCCACATTCGCCCGGACTCTGCTCCCCTATTCGCTTCCGCGCATTCGAAGTGATGGCAAAGCGGGCGTCGACGCGAGCCGATCCTCTCGGCGTTCTCGTCGCTCCCCTAGTCTACCGACGTGCCGAGGCGATGGCCGGCGAACGCAGCTACGCGCTCAGCCCGTCAACCGTCCCCCTGGATCCATCCGCTCGAGCCGCGCGCGCAGGAGCGCGACCTCCTGTGCCAGGTTCTTGATCTCCACTCCGGTACGCGACAGGCGCACCGCATAGTTGAGGCAGATCACGACGAGAAAGACCTCGCCCAGGAAGAAGATCAACGAACTCGGCGTCCACGCACCGATCGCACGGGTCAGCGCGTAGAGCCAATCCAAGCGCACGCTCACCAGTACCAGGGCGAGCGCGACACCCATCCAGATCGGCGTGTACTCCTCGCGCAATCCACGCCGGTAGACGAGCCACAGCACCACTGAGACGAGCAACAGGCTGCAGGTGAGCGCGAGCACTCTCGCGCTACCGGGATCCGTGGCGGCCAAGAACACTTCGCGGAGTTGTTCGGGAGTCAGTGGCTCGTTCATGGCCGGTCGGCCTCCTGGTTCGCGACGTCGCGCGCCGGGCGCGCCGTGGCGGTGAAGGTGGAGAGCAGCATCTTGTAGACGTAATAGACGGAGCGCAGACCGCCGTGCAGGGTCGACGCCCGCGAGGTCTCCGCCATCCGAACAGGGTGCTCACCCACCCGCAGAACGTGACGGAAGGCAGTGAGCAACACGTCCCCATCCGGGTAGTC
>JAFDAW010000163.1 GCA_019313605.1 Deltaproteobacteria bacterium | reverse complement strand
CCGCGCGTCGCGGCGTGCTCAGCCAGACTTCCGTCGCCCACGCCCGAGCCGTTTGTGCAGAGCTGGTCGTGCGCATCGCGTCGCCCGCGCTGGATACCGCCGCGCGCGCGGCCCTGCTCGACGCGGCGCTGAGCGTCTCGCCCCACGCCACCTGGGCGCCGCGCAGCGCGGGCGCCTTTGCGGCGGAAGCCGCCGTCTATCTCGACGCCTCCGGGGTAGATGCCCTGTTCCAGTCCGAGGCGGGCTTCGCGGCCGCGCTCTGCGCGCGCGCGCAACGCCTCGGCCTCCCCGGCAACGTCGCCATCGCCTCGTCGCGCCAGCTCGCCCAGATTGCCGCCCGCCGCTTGTCGGGGCCGGGCGAGACTTTTCTGCTCGCACCCGGTCGCGAAGCCGCCTTTCTCGCACCCCTGCCGATCGACATCCTCGATCCCGAAGACGCGCTGGCCGAAACGCTGACTCGATTTGGTGTCTATACAGTGAGCGATCTACTCGCCCTGCCCCGCCGCGCACTGCGCAGTCGGCTGGGGCCGGAAGTCATGCGCCTGGTCGAGTTCGCCCAGGGCCGCGGGGACGACGCGCCGCTGCCCGTGCCCAGCAGCGCACGGCTGCTCGAAGCCATCGACCTCGAGTTTCCGATCGACCGACTCGAACCTCTCGCTTTCGTCGTTCAGGGCCTGCTCTCGCGTTTGATCGCGCGGCTCGAAACGCGCCACCTCGCCTGCGGAGATCTCACCCTCACCCTCCAGCGGGAAGACGGCGCACGCGACGCGCGACGGATCGGCGCCGCGGCCCCCACACTCGATCTGCGGGTGCTCGTGCGGCTCGTCTGCCACGCGTTGGAATCCCCGCCGCCGCAGGCTGCGGTGGAAAGCGTCAGCCTCGAAACCGAAGGGCGTCCGATCCAGAGCGATCAGCTCGATCTGTTTCGCCCCGCGGGCCCCGCACCCGCCGTGCTCGGCCGCACTCTCGCCGAACTCGAAGCCCTCTGCGGCGGCGATCGCATCGGCTCACCTCAGATCGCCGACCACCACCACCCCGACACATTCCTGATGGCACCCTTCCAACCCGGCGCCCCCCACACACCGCGCAAGCCGGCTGCCCCGCTTCATGGCGACCGCGCCGGCCCACTCGCTGGCAACCTCGCGATCCGCGCGCTGCGCCCGCCGCTGGATGCGAGCGTCCGCGTCTCCCAGGGGTTGCCCGAGCACGTCCGCAGCGCAATCGCCAACGGGCGCGTGCTCCATGTTGCGGGACCCTGGCGCACCACGGGCGGCTGGTGGTCGCGGGAAGACCACTTCGCGTTCGACAGCTTCGACGTGCAGACGGCCGATGGCACCGTCGCCCGCCTGCGCTTCGACCACCTGCGCAAGCACTGGCAAATCGATGCGGTGTACGACTGACGCGCGCGTAAAGCCTTCCCCTCGTCGCACCGAAGTACCCCCCCATGGAGTGCTTCTATCACGAGGGCGCGGCTGCCGTCGGCTCGTGCCTCAAGGGCCTCTGCCGCAGCTGCGCGACCGAGTTCGAAGGCAGCGTCGCAAAACCGCCTCAACCGATAACACCGGAGTCCACACCATCCAGCTGGTCTGCGATCACCGAATCAGGTGTTGCGCAAGAGGATCTGTCGATGCAAGATTTAGCTGAGTAGTCGAGCGGAGAACAAGCGGAAAATATGCCGATCGAACTTCAATATCGCGATGCTGGTTCAGGAGTCGTATTCGTCTGCACGGGTGTCGTGACGGCTGATGAATTCACCAGAGCCAACGAAGAAGTCTACTCCGAGGAGTCACTCGATCGCCTCCAATATCAACTGATCGACTTTAGCGACACGGAACACCTCGAGAGTAGCCTCGAAGACACCCGAAAGAATGCAACGGTCGACACAGCTGCCGCGAATCAGAACCGGAACCTCATCATTGCGGTCGCCGGGTCAGACGACCTGACCTTCGGTATTTCGCGGATGTGGCAGGCGTTGACTTCCAACTCGAACCTCCGCACCGGAATCTTCCGCTCCGTTCCAGACGCAGAACACTGGATCAAAGAAACCCTCCAGGACGCCTAGCTGGACCCCCACGCGCTCGACTCAAGACGCCTCTGACATCTCGCGAGAGAGCATGAAGCGAGTCGTCCGCGTCAAGTTTACGCTCCCGCGTTCGAGTTCCCGAGCCATCCGGAGCACTTCATTCATGTCTTCGTCCCAGATATAGAATCCGGGACCGTCAGCCGCGTATCCGGTGCCCTGGCGCCGAATCGCAACGGCGGTCGGCTTTGTAAGTCTTGTCTTCAGTATCATTTCTCACTCCATTTTTCGCATCAGGATCGGACCTCCGTGTTACAGCTCGATGTCGATGGTGCGACTTTTCGGAAATTCTTCGCGATCGGTTCTTTCGTTTCATCATGCAGGCAGAGTTCCGGTCACTGACCGACGCGGCCCTCGTCAACCAGTTCGAAGCCTACCGGCGCACAGAGATCCGAAGCCTGGTGGTGGTGTGCTCTCGACCCTGGCCGCAATTGGAGTGGCCGTCATCTGGCTCGAGTAGATCGATTCAACGCCCTTCGAGACCTCCTCTCAGCAATAGGCAGGTAGGTGGCAGAGCAAGCCCCCGGGGAGCGGCTTTTCGCGGCCGTTCGGCTGAGCCACGCGAACTCCCGTCACCTTCTGGCGTCGCGGGGTCACTAACAAGGAGAATCAGTACGAGTCGGAGGAAAGTCAGATGAATCAGCTCGTAGAGGAACTGGAACGACGTGATTTCCCGCGTGTGAAGCGGCGGTTGCCGTGCTCACTGCTCATTGGCGGGCGTTGCCATGAGGCAACCGTGCGCGATCTATCCGCTTATGGATTCTTCGTCGAGACGGATATTGAGATCCGCCGCGGCATTGGTGTCATCGTGACGGTCAGCGGGCCGGACGGAGAGCGCTTCCTGCTCGAAACCTACGCACCGCGCGAGCCGGCACTCTTGCGTCACACCCCCTACATGCTCCAGAGTGGCGTGGGACTGCAGGTCGAGGATCCGCCGGATTGCTACCTCCGCTGGATCGAAAAGTTCGGGGGCTGAAATACCCGACAGCGCCACACGCGACGCTTTTCCGCCGCCCCGGCATCCACCACCGGCCATGCGAAAATCGCTCGACGATCGACGGATCCACCGGTTATGTTCCGAGCCGGGAGGTCCGCGATGGTTCACGGCGGCTGTCTCTGTGGCGGGATTCGCTACGAGATCTCAGGCAAGCTAGACAAGATGCACTTCTGTCACTGCCAGATGTGCCGCCGAGGCCACGGGACACCCTTCGCCAACTACGTCGCGATCAACCCGCGCGACCTCCATTACATGCAAGGCGAAGAGCTGATCGCGCGTTTTCCATCCTCGGAAAGCACCGTGCGAACCTTCTGTAGCCGCTGCGGATCGAACCTCGAATTCTCCCCTCGAACCACTCCCGACGAGACCTGGATCGCCTCGGGCGGATTCGATGGCGATCCGCAAATCCGGCCGAGCTTTCACATCTACGTCGACTCCAAGGCACCCTGGTTTGAGATCACCGACAATCTGACGCAATATCCGGTTTCGGACGACTGACGGCGTCCCGCCGCGAGCCCAGCGGGGCCACGAATCCAAAGGAGTGATCCATGGCCAAATACCGAGATGCGCTACCGCAACTGAGCGGCGATTGGTTCCTCACGGAAGGTGGTATCGAAACGACTCTCGTCTTCCACAAGGGAGTCGATCTGCCCGAATTTGCGTCATTTCCGCTGCTCGACGATCAGGCGAGTCGCGAAATGCTGCGCGACTGCATCCGGCCTTACTTCGAACTCGCGCGCAAGCACAGTGTCGGGATGATCAACGAAACCCTGACTTGGCGCGCGAGCCGCGATTGGGCGCAGAAGCTCGGCATCTCATCGGCGAAACTCGAACGGCTGATCCGCGCGGCTGTCGACGAAGTCGTCACATTTCGAAAAGAATACGAGAGCAATGGGAACCCCGTCGTGATCAGCGGCTGCATTGGACCACGCGGCGACGCCTACAACCCCGATCGGATGCTCGGCATCGAAGAGGCCGAGCGTTATCACGCCGAGCAGATCGGCGTGTTTCGAGATACCGAAGTCGATCTCGTCACCGCGGCGACCCTCACCCACGTCGAAGAAGCGATCGGAATCACGCGCGCCGCAGGTGCGGCGGGCTTGCCCGTCGTGATTTCGTTTACCGTCGAAACGGATGGCCGACTCCCGAACGGCATTCCCCTCGGCGAGGCGATCGACGCAGTCGATCAGGACGATTGCACGAGTCCCGCCTATTACATGATCAACTGCGCGCATCCGACACACTTTTCCAGCGTGCTCGAGCCCGGCGCGGGCTGGATCGAGAGGATCCGCTGTCTGCGCACGAACGCATCCGCACTCAGCCACGCCGAACTCGATGAGTCGACCGAGATCGACGAGGGGAATCCCGCCGAACTCGGTAGGCAGCATCGCGAAATGCTCGAGACCCTGACGAACGTCAACATTCTCGGTGGCTGCTGCGGAACTGACGAGCACCACGTCGACGCGATCTTCCAGGCGTGTAAAGCCAACTGATCGACCAAAGGGTGCAGGGGAGTGAAACATGATCAAAGGCGGCTGTTTGTGCGGCGGCGTTCGCTACGAAATTTCGGGCGAACTCCTCGAAATGTGTTTCTGCCACTGCCAGATGTGTCGACGCATTCACGGCGCGCCCTTCGGGAGCTATGGGGCAATCCGTCCCGAGCAGCGTCACTACACCGAGGGTGAGGAACTGATCTCCGAATACCAAAGCTCAAAGGATGCGGTGCGGACCTTTTGTAGTCGCTGCGGATCCAAGCTCGCATTTCAAAACAGCCAGACGCCTGACGAGATCTGGATCCCAGCGGGAACTTTCGACGGCGACCCCGGGATCCGATCGACGTATCATATCTTCGTCGATTCGAAGGCATCCTGGTTCGAAATTACGGATGACTTGAAGCAATATTCCGAGGAACCCGAATGACGAGGAGAACGATGAACCATCTACCGAACTCCTGGCCGATGATCGCCCTGCTCGCCGTGGTGTTGGCCGCGTGCACACCTCCGGCTGACGGTTCGAAACCAGGCGCCGGCCAGGAGATCATCTCGGTAGAGGAACTCGCCGAACAGATCCAGCTCGAGCGGGCACCGCTGATCGTCGATGTGCGCAGCGAGAAAGAGTACGCGGAGGCCCATATTCCCGGAGCGGTGAACATCCCCTACGACCAACTCGGTGATCGCCTATCGGAAATCGACGCGGCGAAGACCGACGAAATCGTCGTTCATTGTCGCAGCGGGTACCGTGCGGAGATCGCAGAGAAGGTGCTCCGCGAGGCCGGTTATTCGAACGTCCGCGACCTCGATGGGCACATGAATGCCTGGCAGAGTGGCGGACACCCAATCGAGCGGCTGTAGCATCACGAAGCACGAGCGGAAAAGGTGAAGCGAGACAGCGCACCGAACTCAGTGCAAGAAATCCACAAGCGGATCGACGTTCGCGCGGGCGAACTCGCCCTCCATCACGCCCAGCGACTGAGCTGCAAGCGAGGTTGCGATGCGTGCTGTGTGGACGACCTGACCGTCATTCCGATCGAGGCGGAGCGCATCCGGATTTCCCACGAGGCGCTGCTCAGGGACGGAACCCCGCACGCGCCCGGCGCGTGTGCGTTTCTCGGCGACGAGGCAGAGTGCCGTATCTACGCCGACCGCCCCTACGTGTGCCGCACCCAGGGGCTACCGCTGCGGTGGCTTTCGGAAGATGACTCGGGAGAAATTCGCGAACGGCGCGCCATCTGTCCGCTCAACGAAGAGGGACCCGCGCTCGACACACTGCCCGAAGAGAGCTTTTGGTTGATCGGCGCCATTGAACTCGAACTCGCAAATCTGCAAGCGGAGATTCGCGACCCGGACGAGAGCCGGATCCCGATGCGCACGCTCTTCGAGCGCGCCTGCTAGAGAAGCTCGACCCCGGGCACTTCCACTTCGAGGGATTCGATCCGCGCGCTCCGGCTCGACTCGCACTCGGGACCGTCCACGCTCGGCGCGGTGAGGACGTAGAGGGTGCGGCGATCGTCACCGCCGAGCGCGCAGGCGATCGCCATCTGGTCGGTCGAGATGCGGTGCGTCGTCTCTCCACCTTCGCGCACCCGCAAGACTTCCCGAGTGGGAGGTGACGCAACCCAGAGAGCGCCTTCGGAATCGATGCAGCAGCCATCGGGGATCGCGGCCTCGAGTTGCGCCCAGAGTCTCCGATTCGAAAGACTGCCATCGGCCGCGATGTCGAAGGCCGTCATTCGCGCGCCGAACGATTCGCCGACGATCAACGTCGTTCCGTCCGAAGTGATCACGGATCCGTTCGGAAACAAG